>MGSS01000066.1 GCA_001798595.1 Deltaproteobacteria bacterium RIFCSPLOWO2_12_FULL_60_19
CCGCTTCCTGGGAAAAGGGGTGAAGCGGGCGGTCGACCATGTCAACAAAATTTTCGCCGCCCGCCTGCGCGGCAAGAACCCGAAGGAGCAGGCGGAGATCGACCGCCTGCTGATCCGCCTCGACGGCACGGCGGATAAAGGCCGTCTGGGCGCCAACGCGATTCTGGGCGTCTCGCTCGCGGTCGCAAAGGCTCAGGCGGCGGCCGAGAAGCTGCCGCTTTATCGTTACCTCGGGGGTTCGCAAGCCAAGACCCTGCCCGTCCCGCTGCTCAACGTCCTGAACGGCGGCGCGCACGCCGACAACAACGTTGATTTTCAGGAATTCATGCTGGTTCCCGTCGGCCTGAAAAACTTCGCCGAAGCGCTGCGCGCCGCCGCCGAGATCTTTCAGACGCTGAAGAAAGTCTTGCAAAAGCGCGGCTACTCGACTGCCGTAGGGGACGAGGGAGGGTTCGCTCCCCGGCTGAAGACGAGCGAGGAGGCGGTCGAGCTGCTGCTCGAAGCGATCGGCCAGGCCGGCTACAGGCCGAGAGACGACGTCGCCCTGGCGCTCGATATCGCCGCGAGCGAGTTCTACATCGACGGACGCTACGTCTTCAAAAAATCCGACGGCGCGAAAAGAGGCCACGAGGAGATGATCCGGCTCTATGAAGACTGGGTGCGACAATACCCCATCATCTCCATCGAAGACGCGCTGTCGGAAAACGACTGGGACGGATGGAAGAAGTTGACGGAGGCGCTGGGCCGGAAGATCCAGCTCGTCGGCGACGATATTTTTGTCACCAACAAGGCGATTTTCGAGCGCGGAATCGCTCTCGGAGTCGCGAACTCCATCCTGATAAAAGTGAACCAGATCGGCTCGCTGACGGAAACTCTGGAAACCATGAAGCTCGCCAAGCAAGCCGGCTACACGACGGTTATCTCACACCGCTCCGGCGAAACCGAGGATACGACGATCGCCGATCTCGCCGTCGCCACCAACGCCGGCCAGATCAAGACCGGCGCCCCCTGCCGCGGCGAGAGGACGGCGAAATACAACCAACTTCTGCGTATCGAAGAGGAACTGGGCAAGCGGGCGGTCTACGCCGGAAGAGAAGCTTTCAAAACTATCTGAAGTGAAACGAGAGGCCATCGAGAAAAAAAAGAAAAGAGCCTTGACCATTGCCGGGCGTCTGGCCGAGGCCTATCCGCAGATTCGCGTCCCGCTTCGCCATCGCAATAACTTCGAGCTGCTCGCCGCAACGATTCTCTCCGCCCAATGCACCGACGAGATGGTCAACCGGGTCACGCCGGAGCTTTTCCGCCGCTATCCAACGCCCGACGAACTCGCCAAGGCGCCGACCGGGGCGATCGAGCGCCTTATCCGTCGCCTGGGTCTTTTTCGGGCTAAGGCTCGCTCTCTCAAGCAATGCGCCGGAGAACTCGTGGAACATCATGGCGGCGAGGTTCCCGCGTCGATGGAGGAGCTGACGCGGCTTGCGGGCGTCGGGCGAAAGACGGCCAATGTAATTTTAGGCCATGCTTTCGGAATCCCCGGAGTCGTAGTCGACACCCATTGCAAGCGGCTCTCGCGCCGCCTCGGTCTCACGAAGCAGGAAGAGCCGAATAAAATCGAGCGGGAGTTAATGGGCTTGTTGCCGCGCGACGAGTGGACCGGATTCTCTCACCGGCTAATCCTTCACGGCCGTCGGATTTGCTACGCGCGAAAGCCGGACTGCAAGGCTTGCGCGATAAACGATCTTTGCCCTTCGGTAGCTCTCTAGATTTCGACGTCGGTCCCGACCTTTTTTTCGAGAGCCTTTTGATACACCAGCTGCGCCGTGGCCACGTCCTGGACGGCGATCCCGACCGATTTGTAGAGCGTGATCTCTTCCGGCGTTGTCCGACCGGGCTTTTTCCCCGCGAGCACCTCGCCGATCTCGACCGAGGCGTGACGCTCCGCAATCGCGCCCTCTTTGATGGCGAGCAGAACGTCGCCGCACTCCGCCATGGTCGCCTCGCGCGAATCGACAAAGACCTTCGCCCGCTTCATGGTCACAGCGTCGATCTCTCTCAGGTCCGGACGATGGGAGCCGATGGCATTGATATGTGCGCCGGGCTTGAGCCAACTACTATTCAAGATCGGCTCCGGCGCCGTCGTCGCGGTGACGAGCAGATCGGCGCCGCGCGCCGCCTCCTCCGCCGTTTTCACCGGCTCGATTTTGATCTTCACCTCCGGTTCCAACTCCTCTTTCAGTCTGCGCGCGCTGTTTCCCGAGGGGCTGTACAGCTTGATGCTTTTCATCGCTCTCACCCGGCAGAGGGCTCGAATATGAGCCGCGGATTGAACCCCGGCGCCAAGCACGCCCATGACGGGAGTTTCGGGATTCGCCAGGATCTTTGTCGCCATGGCGGAAGCGCAGGCGGTGCGCACCGCCGTGATAAAACCGCCGTCCATGATCGCCAGGATTTTTCCCGTCTCCGGGCTGTAAAGCATGACGGTGGCGAGGATCGCCGGCAATCCCTGCGTGGGATTTTCTCGAAAATAGGTCACCACCTTCATTCCTAGCGCGCGATCCCCGCTGAGATAGGCCGGCATGCTGGTGATGCGGCCTTTGATTTGCGGCAGCGGCACGACGAGCCGCACCGGCATTACGGCGTTGCCGGTCGAAAACTGGATATGGGCCCGCTCCAGGGTTCCGACCAACTCTTCAACGCTCAGCAGTCCCTGAACGGCTTTTTCCGATAAGACAAGCATCGCGCCAAGATTCATAGCACAACACGGCAGCGTAGCGGTAGACGACAAGCCTTCCCGCCCTGAGTCAAGTGCTCACATCCCGAAGTCTTCCGTCCGCGGTTGACGGACAGCCGCCCATCCGTTTTAATGAATCCGATCTCGTTGTCGGGAGGTGTCCCATGCCGTTCAATCGCATACTGCCCTTGTTTATTTTTCTTGCGCTGCTCTCGTCGGGCGCCGTCGAAGCGCAGACGGAACAGACTCAACCAAGCGATGCGCGATCGCTGGAGCTGGTCGACCGGCTGAAGGAGATCATTCAACGTCTGGAAAAGAGCCGAACGACGGAGCCCTGGCTGCTGCAACAGCTGCGCGACTTGGTGCGACGTTACGACTGGCCTTGGAGAGCCAGGCTTTTATCCAACGACTTTGCCGACAGCAACTACCGCCTGGAACCGCCCTGGGTAGTGGAGCGGGGGGATTTTCGCATCGTTCGGGGCGTGGGACTAAAGACTGTTTTCGTTCCCAAAGTGACGTCCACTCAGAAGAAAGAAGAAAATCCGACTCTGGATATTTTAGGAGGAATTTTTCGAGGGCTCACCGAGCCGCGGTCTGAAAGCACGCAGCCATCACAGCCTTCCGCCGCCGAGATTCGCGCGGCGTTAGGCATCACCAACTCCTTCGCTCTCAGCCTGCAAATCGCTTTCCGAGGGCCGAGCGAGGGCGAAGGCCGGTTTGAGTTCGGTCCCTACCAGGGCAGGGAGCGCGGCGCCGGCTACCGGCTGGGCTACAATCCCGGCAAGCGGCCGGTCTTCGAGCTGCTGCGTGTCTCTCCGGGCCGCTCAGCCGTCGTCGAGGTCTCTCAAGGAACCCTGGAGTTGGAAGACGGGCGGCCTCACAGTCTCGAGTGGCGCCGCGCGGCGGACGGCGAGATGGTCGTCCTGCTCGACGGCCGGGAGATCATTCGCACCCTGGATCGCGCATCGGGAGACGACTTCGACGGCTTCACCCTGGTAAACGCCGGAGGGGAGTACACGCTCGGCCGGATCGAGATTTTCGGCGCCGTCCGCTGAGGCGGGCGGTGACAATTATTTGATCGCCTTGGGCCCCGTGCTGAGGCCACCCGGTAGCCGGGGGGCTTCTTCCTTTTCCTTTTCTTTTTCCTTTTCCTTTTCTCGTTCCTTTTCCTTTTCTCGTTCCTTTTCTCTTTCCTCTTCTTCCTGAAATTTCTCCCCCAGCTCGATGACGCTCACATCATTGGAACCGCTGTTGGTCACATAGGCAAATTTGCCGTCCAGGCTGATAGCGATTCCGTGCGGCTCGCGGCCTACTCGAATAAGATCCGCCAGTTTCAACGCCGGCATGTAGATAACGGCCACCACATCGAGAACCCCGACGGCGCTGAGCGCCCATCGACTGTCGGGAGTGATTTGCAGGCCGGCCATGGGGAAGATTCCTTCGTCATTGCGCTCGAGCTTGGCCTTCTGCCCTTCCGTCAGAAAGGGAATCGTGGCGATCACCGCTCGCTTCTCCGCATCGATGGCCGTCACGCTGAGATCACCGCTGTTGTTGACCAAAACCTTTTTGCCGTCCGGCGCGGCGGCGATGGCCTGGGGCGCGAGCCCGACCGGGATTGTTCCCACGCTCCCGTTCGTCATCGCGCCCATCTCGCGGGTAACGTCGACCACGCTCACTTCTCCGCTGAAGGTGTTGCTCACGTAAAGCGTTTTTAAATCCGGGCTGACCGCCGCCATGAAAGGATTCACTCCCACTCCCAGGGTGTCGCGCACCTCGAGCGATTTCGTGTCCACCACGCTGAGGCTTCGCCCGCCGCTCTGCGTCACATAGAGGCGCGGCGTCTTCGCCCACTCGTGCCTCCCTTCCGGCTCCATCGTCAAGCCGAGCGGTCGAAGCATTCCCGAAATCGTGGCGATGACTTTGTGGCTCGTGCCGTCGATGACGCTCACCCCGTTGGCGCCGCTGCTCGCGGCAAAAATGCGCTCGCCGTCCGGCGTTACGGCGATCCCGCGCACGGCCCGTCCCACGTTGACGGTTGCGATCACCTTGCGCTCGGTGAGATCGATGACGCTCACCGTGTCGCTCGCCGAATTTCCCACATAGGCCCGCTTGCCGTCGGGCGCGAGCGCGATCGCCTGCGGACGCTGGCCCACCGGGATCGTCGCGACCACCGTCTGCGCGAACAAAGGCGCGGCAGTCAGGAAAAAGCCGAACAATGCCGCGAGAAATTTTCCGCTCCGGTCCATCAATCCTCCCTCTCCTGAAACCGAATGGAACAAGCAGAATGCTACGAGACTCACCCGGCCAGGCAGGCCTCGATCTCCGCCGCGCCGATTTCGCCCTCCCTGACCGTTCTGAGCTTGCCCTCCCGCACCTCGATCACCGTGGAGCCTTTTCTCCCTTGCAGAGCGCCGCCGTCGAGGTAGACGGTAAGCTTCTCCGAAAAATAGGTCAAGGCCTCCGCGATCGACCGCGCCGGCGGCCGGCCGGATAAATTCGCGCTCGTCGCCGTAATCGGGCGACCCAGCTCCCGGGACAACCGTCGGGCCAGCGGATGGCTGGAGACCCTCACGCCGACTCCGCCGTCGCGGTTGAGCAGCGGCGCTGGGAGCCGCGCTTTCGCCGGCAGCACCAGCGTGAGCGGTCCCGGCCAAAAACGGTCCGCCAGCCGTTGCGCTGCGGGAGGAAATTCCCGGACAACTTCTTCAAGCATCGCCCGGTCGGCGATGATCAACGGAATGGGGTTGTCCGGATTGCGGCCCTTCAGCAAAAAAATCTTGTCGACCGCGGCCGGATTCAGCGCGTCGGCGCCGAGACCATAGAACGTTTCGGTCGGAAAGACGATGACCTCGCCGCGCCTAAGAGCTTCGACGGCCTGAGAGAAAACGTCAGCGTTTCTGTCTCTCTCTTCTGAGCTTTCGGTCTCTCTCTTCGACACTTGAGGCCATTTCCTTTTTGAACCGCAAAAGTTTTGCGGCGATCGCGGAATCTTTGCGGCCGAGGATCTCCGCCGCATAGATCCCGGCATTCGCGGCGCCCGCCTTGCCGATCGCCATCGTCGCGACCGGCACCCCCGCGGGCATCTGGACGGTGGCGAGCAGCGCATCAAGCCCTTTGAGGCTCGATGAATCGATCGGCACGCCGATCACCGGCAACGTCGTAAACGAGGCCACCACGCCGGCCAGATGGGCCGCCGCCCCGGCGCCGGCGATGATGACCTCGATTCCCCGTTCCGCGGCCGAGGCCGCGTATTTATACGTTTTGATCGGCGTCCGATGCGCGGAAAAAATCCGCGTCTCGTAGGGAATGCCGAAATGGTCGAGCCGCTTTTCCGCCTCGTGCATGACTTCGAGGTCGGAGTCGCTGCCCATCAGAATTCCCACCTTGGGCTCAGATTTCTTCTTCATGCCGGCATCTTCCTCCTACGAATGTTCGATGCTGATCTCCCGGGTCCTCTGCGCCCCTGCCCCCCTGCCGCCGGTCTTTATCCCTCATCCTCGCGTTGGTCGAAGCGCCCGCTGCGCGATGTCTTTTCGATAGTGCGCTCCATCCCACTCGATTTGCCCGGCGGCCCGGTAGACTTCAAGCACCGCTTCGTGAATCGTATTTCCCAGTGCCGTCACACCCAAAACCCGGCCGGCGGCGGTGAAGCATCGGCCCTCTTGCTTCGTCGTCCCGGCGTGAAACACCACGCCGCGCTTCCAATCCTTGAGTCTTTCAAGCCCCTTGATCTCTTTTCCCTTCTCATAGGCGCCGGGATAACCTCCGGCGCACATGACGACGCAGACGGCCGCGTCATCGGCCCACTCCGCCTTTACCTGGTCGAGCCTGCCGTCGATAGTCGCCTCCAGCAGCGGCACCAGATCGCTCGTCAACCGCAGCATCAGCGACTGGCACTCGGGATCGCCGAACCGGGCGTTGAACTCCAGAACTTTCGGCCCGTCCGCGGCGATCATGAGGCCGGCGTACAACACGCCGCGATAGCGGATCTCTCGCTTTCGGAGCCCCTGCAAAATCGGGTGGAGAATCTCCGTCATGATACGCCGGTGAATCTCGCCCGTCACCACGGGCGCCGGCGAATAGGCGCCCATCCCGCCGGTATTGGCTCCCAGGTCTCCGTCGAAAACCCGTTTGTGGTCCTGAGCGGAGGCGAGCGGCAGTATATTCTCGCCGTCCGTCAGCACCATGAACGAGGCCTCTTCGCCGTCGAGGAACTCTTCGATCACCACCTGTTCTCCGGCGG
The DNA here is from genome assembly GCA_001798595.1 of Deltaproteobacteria bacterium RIFCSPLOWO2_12_FULL_60_19. GTDB lineage: Bacteria > Desulfobacterota > Binatia > UBA9968 > UBA9968 > 2-12-FULL-60-19. Next base: position 6,975 of record MGSS01000066.1, read on the forward strand.
CGCCGAATGCCCGGCGGACTAAAATATCATCGACGGCCGCTTCCGCCTCGCCTCGCGTAACACAGATCAGGACGCCTTTTCCCGCCGCCAGGCCGTCGGCCTTAACCACATACGGCGGTTTTCGCCCCGCGAGATACTTTCGCGCCAAAGCCGCATCCGAAAAAGTCGCAAACGCCGCCGTCGGGATGCGATTCTCCCGCAACAATTCCTTAGCAAACGCTTTGCTTCCCTCAAGCTTCGCCGCTCCACGGTCGGGACCGAAAAGCCGGAGCCCTCGTTTACGGAACAGGTCGGCGATGCCCAACGTCAGCGGCAGCTCAGGCCCGGCAACGGTGAGATCGATCTTTTCGCGTTCCGCAAAGCCGGCGAGCTTTTCAATCTCCTCCGGCCCGATCGGCACGAGTTCGGCTAGTTCACTGATACCGCCGTTACCGGGCGCGCAGTAGAGCCTGGTTACGCGCGGGCTTTGAGCCAATTTCCAAACCAGCGAGTGCTCGCGCCCGCCGCTGCCGATGACCAAAACTTTCATCAAATGAACAATCCGCTGCCAGCCGTTCGACGACCGGCAAAACGGCCAAAGGCTGAATGCCGGCGACCCGTGACGAGATGCTGCTCTCAAAAATGAGAGTAGCCGGTGAAGCGGCGTGCTGTCAACTTGGCGCTACCGCTTACCGCCTGTCAGTTTTTTCCGGAATGCCTGCCGCAGGCTGCTCCGCCCCCGCATCCCGGGGCTTGCGGATATCCACCACGCGGACCGTCGGGTTGCTGAAGGCGAAAGATTGATACGCGGGAGCGAATTCCACGTAAGGATAGCTGAAGAGCTTCTCGTAAGCGGCGGCGAGCCGGTAGACATCGGGAGGTTGGTCTTTGAGCGTAGCGCCATAGAAGTAGCGGTCGTATTGGAAGCTGCTGGCCACGAGAAACGCCACGCCCTTTTGACGCGCGGCGTCGACATCGATCTCCGCCACCGACATCACCTGCGCCCGCGCGCCGCCGTACCATTCGAATACCGCCCGCCGGCGCTGCTCGGCGATATAGCGGCCCGCCTGCGCTCGCGTGTCGCGGTTGAAATAGTAATCGAGGCGAACCGCGCTCTCAAGCGGCACGGCGATCGCGACCGCGACGAGGCCGCGAGCGATGACCTTTGCCCCCCGAAACGGCGAAGCGGCGTCCAGCGCATGCAATCCCTTGAAGGCAAAATAGATCAGGACCGGGATTTCCGGCAACACGTATCTTATGAAACCCGGCGCCGGCTTTAGCGGGCTCAACTCGATCACCGCGTGAAAGAGCAGAAGATACAGCACGAGAATCTTCTCTTGCAACGAGAGCTGGCGTCGCATCAGGAAATAGGCAAGCGAGCCGATGGCCACAAGCGTCGCCGCGGCGGTCATGCCGGGGATAATGCTGTAGATGAGGTGGAAGCCGAACCAATGCTCCAGCGGATAGACGCGCAGCACGTGGCCGCGCGAGGCGTGCCGGACCTCGCGGAAAAAGCCCTGCTGAAACGTTCCGAACTCAGAAATGAGCGGATAGTCGATGACCACAAACACCCCGGCGGCCACGGCGGCGGCGAGGAACAATCGCCGGAGAAATTTTCCGCTGTAGTCCCGCGCGATCACCGGCACGGCGGCGTAAAGCCCGACGAGCAGGATCGCTTTATAGTGCGCCGAGAGCGCGAGCCCGGTGAATAGGCCCAAGAGCGCGGCGTTGGCGCGGCTCGGTTGCTTGAGAAATCGGAAAAGCCCGAACAGCGACAGCACGCAGAGCATGGTGAGCAGCACGTCTTCCTTGATGTAGTGCGCGTGCACGACCAGAATGGGCGACGTGCCGAGGCCGAGCGTGGAAAGAAGATCGTAGGGAAACGGCAGAAAGTCCCGCATCAGCAGGTAGAAAAACGCGACCAGCAGAACGGCGTAGAGCGCGCTCAGGATTCTACCCAACAGCGCGACGCCCGCCGGCTCCAAATTCAGGAATCCGTTGACAGCGCGGATCGCCTGCAGGAGCAACAGCGGATGTTGAAAGTCCTGGGTGTTGGTGAGAGCGAAGCGCAATTTTTTGCCCTCGTCCCCATGATAGCCGAGCGGAAAGTTATTGTTCCACAGGTACAGGCAGGCCGAGAGGATCAGCACGGCGGACAGGGCCGAGCGCCGGAATCCTGCCGCAGCGGAGGAGTTGGGTGTCTCGCTCACGGACGTCCGGCCTCAAGCGTTCGAGCCGGCGCTTTCGCTGTTTGAAAATCCATTTTCATCGGTGCTTTTTACTATGACACGGGCGCCCGAAAGTGGATCGCGCAGGAACCGTGGATTGATCCGCTTTTTCAAGCGAGAGTAGCCGGTAGGGCGGCATCCTGTCAACTTGCCGGCAATCTACCGGAACATTCGCACGTCAAACTCAAACGGCTCTGGCTCCCGGAACTTGACTCTCGAAAAGTCAGGGTAAGCAGGATTCAATAACACATTCCATTCGCCGTGAATGGCTGCGGAGGGCACGAGCAAAGCCACGGTCCGTCCAGTGCGAACCCAGTCGTCTCCGACGCGGCGCAGAGATTCATCTCTGGTCTCGTGCCAATTCGCTGGAAGAGCTTTCAGGGCGACTCTTGCAATCTGAAGCGCATCCGGGATGTCTCCTTCAATGGAGACAAGGTCTTTCGGCCGTAGATTCGGCTCCAGATTGATAAAGGTTTCAACCGCAGCAAGCGCCAACGAAGTTGAGCTGTAGACCACCCGCACTCCCCGGCTGTTCCAGCGACCGCCGTAGAGGCGCGCGCCTTCGCCGCTTGCGGCCTCGACAGTGTAGCGCCGGCGGCATATTCTCCAGAACCGCATTAGCTGTAGACGCCATAGGCGATGCGGCCCAGAATGTCCTCAACCGTGCGAGCGCCCAAATCGGTGTCGAGCTGGTCGAGCGGCCTTTCGCCGCCCAGCGCGCGGTTCGGGGTGCGGAGCCACTCAACTGCTTTTTTCTCATCGCCGATCATCTCGACGGCATGGGCGTAAACCCGCGCGAAACGAACTGTACGGTCCGACTCGGCGGCGGTCAGGCGCGACCGCTGGCTCAAACGGCGGGTCAGCGTGCGCTGCGGAATTCCTAGTTTCCGCGATAGAACGGCGTTGCCCAGATCAAGCTTCTGAGCGAGCGCTACGACGGAACTCGCAGGCAGCCCCTTTCGAACGAGCTGCGCCAGATCGTCTGACTTCTTGAAGGCCTTGCCCAGCACCTTTCGACCGCCCAAAATCTCCGCAATCGCTTCAATTTCCATCCTGGCCTCCTGGCTAGTTAAAGTACGCCAGTTGGCTAGAAATTGCAAGGGCGTTTGCCGGGAGCGGAACACCTGACTAAGCTCAGTCGCACTCAACGGCGATTAAACCTTCCGCGTCAGCCGAATCCTCCGCGTAGCTCAGAACCCGACCGTTGGTTACGGCCATAGCAGCGAACGTACAAATAACGGAGTCGAGCGCATCCGCAGATTCCTCCAAGATCTCGCGAAAATCTCCAAGGTTGATGCGGGCAGCCAGTGACGACACAAGTGATCGACGGACAGCCGCTTCTTTTTCGGTGTCGCGGTTATAACCTTGATGCCGGAGATCCCACTGACGAAGCTGGGCTGCTGGAAACGCCTCGATCAGCAAACCCCGTCCAGTTCTCTCCCACGGCCAGATGGGACAACCTGTTTCATGAAGCAGTTTCAGGCAAGCCGCCGTCATCGCAGCTCCTCCTCGCGGGCCAGCCCACAATGTAGAGCGCACGTTTACCTTTCGCTGCCGCCAGTATTCTTCCGTCTGTCGCAATGGCTTCTTGATTGAGAGAGGCGGACCTTTGAGAATACAGCGAACGAAATCGCGAGCAGATGGAAATGGCCTATCATCACGCGAGTCGAGCTTTGCAATTAGCTCCAACAAGTCTCGGTGTTTTTTCCCACGCAGGTATTCCCTCGGAATCGAAAAAGGAGCATCGATGGCTGCGGCGTCGAATTCGAATTGACTTAGATACTGTACGAGGCGATTAAACGGGCTATGTTCGCCGACCAACTGCTGCACGCGCCTGAGTTGAACCAGTCTCGGACCGGACACGCCACATTCCACTTCCGCAATCCAGACGTTGCTCTTGCTGCAGCCAGCAGACCACATTCGGAAATTGCCGCTGAAGTCAATGCCCAAAAAGCGGCCCAGAGCGGGAACAGTCTCCACAAAACTCTAGCGACAGGGAACGAACCGGAGGTATAGGCGACGCTCCACTAATCTAATGCCTGAAGTGCCGCATGCCCGTGAACACCATCGCCATCCCGTGCTCGTTGGCTGCCGCGATGATCTCGGCGTCCTTGATCGAGCCGCCGGGTTGAATCACCGCCTTCGCTCCGGCCTTGGCCGCTTCGTCGACGCCGTCGCGGAAAGGATAGAATGCGTCGGAGGCGACCACCGAGCCTTTCAGGTCGAGGCCGTGCGTCGCGGCGCGCATCACCGCGATCTTCGCCGAGTCCACCCGGCTCATCTGCCCCGCTCCGACGCCCAGGAGCTGGTCGCGCGAGGCGAAGACGATCGCGTTCGATTTGACGTTGCGGCAGATGCGCCAGGCGAAATCCAGCGCGGCGTATTCATCCTCCGTCGGGTTGCGCTCCGTCGCGACCTTGCAGCTCCTGACATCGACCGAGCCGGTGTCCCAATCCTGCGCCAATAGCCCGCCCCGGACCCGTCTCAGGTCGTGACCGCCGGCCGCTTTTTCTCCCATGTCGAGTTCAAGCAGACGGATATTGAGCAGCCGCTTGGCCGAGGAGAGCGCCGCCTTGGCGCCGGGCGTGAACGAAGGCGCCAGCACGATCTCCAGAAAAATCTCCTTCAGCTCCGTCGCCGTCTCTTCATCGACCGGACGGTTGAAGGCGATGACGCCGCCGAAGATCGACACCGGATCGGAGGCGCGCGCTTTGCGAAAAGAGTCCGCGAGAGATTTTTCGGAGAGGGCGACTCCGCAAGGATTGTTGTGCTTGATGACGACCGTCGCCGTCTCTGAAAATTCCAAAACGGCGCGCAAGGCCGCATCGGCGTCGAGGATATTATTGTAGGAGAGCTCTTTGCCCTGGATCTGTTTCGCCCGCGCGATCGAAGGGCCGCGCGCTTCGCCGCTCGCGTAAAAGGCGGCACCCTGGTGCGGATTCTCGCCGTAGCGCAGGTCCTGAAGCTTGGTGAACTGTAAATTAAGCGTCCGTCCCCAGGGGGTGGGCTTGCGCTCGGCGTCGAGGGAGTCGAGATAATTGGAGATGAACCCGTCGTAGCGCGCCGTGTGGCGGAACGCTTTGCAGGCCAGCCGGAAACGGCGCTCGGCCGACAGCTCGCCGCCGTTCTGCTTTAATTCGCTTAAGATTTCTTCGTAGTCGGCCGGCTCGACGACGACCGCAACGTGGGCGTGATTTTTCGCCGCCGAGCGCACCATGCTGGGTCCGCCGATGTCGATCTGTTCGACGATTTTGTGAAACGGCGCGCCGCGCGCCACCGTCGCCTCGAAGGGATAGAGATTGACGGCCACCAGGTCGATCGGCGCGATACCGTGCGCCTTCATCTGGGTGACATGCTCCGGATTGTCTCTCAACGCCAGCAGTCCGCCGTGGACTTTGGGGTGGAGCGTCTTCACCCGCCCGTCCATCATTTCCGGAAAACCGGTAATCTCGGAGACGTCTTTGACGGGGATTTTCTCCTGTCTGAGCAGCGCCGCCGTGCCGCCGGTAGAGATGATTTCGACGCCCATCGCTGCAAGTCCCCGCGCGAACGCCACGACCCCGTTTTTATCGGATACGCTGACCAAGGCCCTCTGAATCTTGCCCACGCTCGTTCAACCCTCCTTCAATTTTTTTGAATGCGCGGCACGCGCGCGCTTATCGATGTGACGATTTCGTAGGAGATCGTCTCCGCCCAGCCGGCGAGCTCGTCGGCGGAGATGGCCGCGTCGCCTTGCCGGCCGAGAAGAATCACTTCATCTCCCTGACTCACTCCCGCTATATCGGTAACATCCACCATAGTCAAATCCATGCTGATTCGTCCCACGATCGGCGCTCTTTTCCCGCGCACCAGCGCCGCGCCGCGGTTCGACAGCAGCCTGTGGTAGCCGTCCGCGTAGCCCGCCGGCAGCGTGGCGATCGAGCTATCCCGCTGCGTCACAAACGTTCGTCCATAGCCGATGCTCGAGCCGGCGGGCAGCCGCTTCACCTGCATGACGCGCGTCTTCCACGAGAGAACGGGCTTAAGCTCGACCTGTCGCGCCATCTCAAGCGCGGGATAGAGGCCGTAGAGCATCAACCCCGGGCGGACCATCGTGAAATGGGAGCTACCCTCAGCGATCAGCGCGGCGCTGTTGGCGAGATGGATCGACGGCGGATTGAAGCCGGCCTTTTGAAGCCGTTCCAGCACGCGGCGAAAAGCCTCGATCTGCGTCCGGGTGTAGCCGGCCTTCTCATCTTCCGCGTGGGAGAGCTGGGAGAAGAGGCCTTCCAGCTTCAGCGCCTTGAGCTTGCTCAACTCAGGCAGCCAGCTCTCGATCTCCGAATGAAGCAGGCCGAGCCTGCCCATGCCGGTATCGATCTTAAGATGAAATTGCAGCGAGCGCGATCGCTTGCGCAGAAGTCGTTCCAAACCGCGGAGAGTATCGAGGTCGCTGATCGCGGGCGTGAGCTTGTGTTGGAGAAGTTGGCCGAGTTGCTCGGCATAGATGGCGGTCAGGACGAGAATCGGCGCGCGAATCCCGGATTCTCTCAGCTCAATTCCCTCTTCGACGGTGGCGACGCCGAAGCCGTCGCTGCCGGCGCGGCTCAGAGTCTTCGCGACCTCACGCACGCCGTGGCCGTAGGCGTTCGCCTTGACCACCGAAAGAATCTTGACGCCGGGCCCGACGCGCTTTTTTACCTGCTCAAAGTTCCAGCGGAGCGCTGCAAGATCGATAACGCAGTAGGTAGGACGTCCTTTGGGAGGTGATTTCATCAATGAGGACAGTTTTGCGCCGCGATATTATGCGCTTAACAAATATAACCGAACTTGTAAACCCTGAAGCTTCGGCTTAGATCCGCCCTTGCGACAACACGGCCGAATCGCTTAGTATCCAAGCGGACCCGCCGGAGCAGGGCCTGTGAATGAGGAGAGTTCCTATGACGCGGAGCGAAAAAAAGATGCTGGCTAAAAACCTGGATTTTATCTTCGAGTTTGAGAAGTATATCTAGAACATCCAGACTTCGCCAAACGGATCCCTCGAGATGCCATTGTCTCGATACGGGTCGATGGAGACGAGCCGTTTAACCGCTGGAGTCGGCGCCTCGCCGAAAAACACGGTAACGGGAAGCGGAAGAGGCCGTTTTTCTCGTCAACATCAAGAAGATGAGGCCGGCCGTATCGCGAATCAAGGAGCTTCGGGTCGAGCGCGTGGCGTGAGAAAGCGAGCGGATAGGACACCTTCAAACCATGGCCCATCATAAGCGTAACCGTCCAAAAAACCGCCGCGCCGGCTGCCTTCTGTGCAAGCCGTGGAAGATTAACGGCTCCGCCAAGGCGAGGTCCGACGCCGAGCCGCTTTCCGACCACCGCCGCCGCGATTCTGCGAATCGGGAAGTCGAGCAGCGCCGGCCCGGCGCTATCGGTCTTTGACCCCGGCAGGGCTTCATTTCGACCTTTTGAGAATTCTCAAAAGGTGAAAGTTTGCGGATGATCTCCTAAATCGCTATCTTAACTCAAAAGCCATGCAACTAACCATTCGTACGCTGCGGTCCGGTTGGCACGACAAGGACGAGATTCTGCTCCATGCGGCTTTTCAATTACTGGTCGACTTCGTGGAGCAAGAGCATCCCGATAAGCACATCGATTGGAACCACGATGTTGTTCATCGGCCGGCCTGGAAGGAGATACGCGACCTCTATCGGTGGTGGACTGCGATACGCTCAAGCAGGAGAGGTCCTTTGGATGACAAGAGAATCGCCAGGCCGCCTCTGCGCTTTGACAAGATAGCAGGAACGAAGTTCAGAAAACTGGCAACGCCGAACAAGAAAAAGTATGCTGCCTACTATCGGGCGCTCAAGAAGCAAGCGCGCTCGGAACAACAATGGCACGATGAGGATCAGCGTAATCTCCATCGCCTCATAGAAATCCGGGATTTTCTGTGGACCTAGAATTGGGCATGGCTTTGAGATGTCGACCAGCGGCTCAACAAGGCAGAAAACAAAAGGAAGGATCATGACCCGACGTGAATTGTTGCAGGGTTTGCTGGCGGCAGGTGTTTGGACTGCGTTTAAAAACCTTGGATTTGCCGCGCAGGCGGCGAGCATGAAATACATTCAAGACATGCAGAAAAACTGGAAGGCGCTGTTGGCCGAGGGCGTGAAGGTTCCGCTGCCGTCGGAGCCGTTGAAACTATCAAAGGACGAATGGCGCAAGCGCCTGGACGCCGCGCAGTTCGACGTGCTGCGCGAGGAAGGGACGGAGCATCCGGGCACGAGTCCGTTGAATAACGAAAAGCGGCCGGGGGTCTTCGTCTGCGCCGGCTGCAACCTCCCGCTTTTTACCTCGGCGATGAAATACGAGAGCGGCACCGGCTGGCCGAGCTTTGTTACGACAATTCCCGGCGCATTCGGCACCACCACGGATTACAAACTGATCCTGCCGCGCACCGAATACCACTGCATCCGCTGCGGCGGCCATCACGGCCACCTCTTCGACGACGGCCCGCCCCCGACCGGCCAACGCTGGTGCAACAACGGCGTCGCGCTCAAGTTCATCCCGAAAACCACGAAAAGTTGATGCTTGCCACGTTTTCGCAATTGCGAAAACGTGAAAATGTCCGGAGTGAGAGCGCGGTCTCAGACGTGTTTGGGTCAAGGGCGGACGTCTGCCGCTATCAACGCTAAGAGACCTTCGCGCCTGTGGTGACCGGCTTTTCCGGAGTTAGAATCACGAGCTTCTCGCCGTCGGAAGCGGCGAGGACCATGCCCTGGCTGTCCAGGCCGCGGAGTTTCGCGGTTTCCAGATTGGCCACCACGACGACCTGCTTCCCCACCAGCTCCTCGGGTGTGTAGTGCGCCCTGATGCCGGCGACGACCTGGCGTTCTTCGGTGCCCAGGTCCACTTTCAGGACCAGCAGCTTGTCGGCGTTGGGATGCGGCTCGGCCTGTTTCACCGTACCGATTCTAAGTTCGATCTGCCGGAATACATCGATTGAAATCATCTCACTCTCCCCTTCGTAGCGTAGCGTTGCGGGCAAAATAACAGAATCGCAGACGCAATTGTAGGGGCGACCCCCTGTGGTCGCCCAAAAGCCGGGCAGGCACGGGGGCCTGTCCTGAGCCTGGTCGAAGGGCCTGCCCCTACAATGACCGTTTGTTCAGAATGAACCACCCCGCAGCAAGCTGCGGGGAATAAACCCATAGAGATTGAACTACAGACCACGGACCACGAGCAATTATGGTCCTCTAGTCTGTCGTCCCGTAGTCCTGTTGTGCTGCCCTTGACAACACCCGCGATGCCGATAACAATTGCGCCATCATTGGAGACGGTTGGAGCAACGCACAGTGGATGAGAAGAGGAAGCGGTTGACAATTTCCCGGCGCGATTTCCTCAAAGGCGGCGCGATCGGCACTGCGGCGCTTTCCTCGGGCCTGCTGCTGCGCTCCGGGGTCGAAGCGCAGTCCGCGCCTCCCGGCGCCAAGATCAGTCGCATCACGCTCAAGATCAACGGCGCCGCGCACACGCTCGAAGCCGACAACCGCTGGACGCTGCTCTACATCCTGCGCGACCAGCTCGGTCTCACGGGCGCGAAACAGGGCTGCGACGGCGGCCAATGCGGCGCCTGCACCGTTCTTATAGACGGGAAGCCGCTCTACGCCTGCATGGTGCTGGGCATCGCGGCGCCGGGGAAAGAGATCCTCACCATCGAGGGGCTGGCGAAAGGCGAAGAGCTTCATCCCGTGCAGCAGGCGTTCGTCGAAGAGATGGGCTATCAGTGCGCCTTCTGCACGCCGGGCATGATTCTCAGCGCCAAGGGCCTGTTGGACCGCAATCCTAAACCCAGCGAGACCGACATTCGTCAAGGGTTGGCCGGAAATCTCTGCCGCTGCGCGGCCTATCCCAAAATCATCCGCGCCGTGACGGCGGCCGCGAAACGGATCGCGTCGTAGAGGAAAGATCGTCGCCATGGCGCAAGAGTTGACGGTGGTCGGAAAAGCGGTTGCGGGCATCGACGCCGCGGAGCGCGTCACCGGCCGCGCCACCTACACCGCCGACGTTCAGATCCCCCGCGCGCTTTACGCCAAAATGCTGCGCTGCCCCCACCCGCATGCGCGCGTGAAATCCATTGATGTCGCGAAAGCCCAGGCCCTGCCGGGCGTAAAGGCCGTTCTGACCCCGAAGGATATCCCCTCAGCGCCTCTCGCGCCGGCGCATGGAAGTCGCAGGGCCCTCACCGATTATGTAACGTTAGCCGGCGAGGCGGTGGCCGCGGTGGCCGCCGTGACTCCTGAGATTGCCGCCGAAGCGCTGAAACTCATTCAAGTCGACTATGAAACGTTGCCGTTTGTCATCGACGCCGAGGAGGCGTTAAAGACAACCGCGGCGAAACTGGAGAAGGAAGGCAATCTGATCGGCGGCCGGCCGACGGTCTTTACCCGCGGCGACGTGGAGAAAGGTTTTGCCGAAGCGGACAAAATCGTCGAGGCAAACTACACCACGCCTTTCGGCACCGGCAATCCGCTGGAGCCGCGCGCCGTGACGGCCCAGTGGAGCCAGGGCCGGCTGACTCTCTGGCTGGCGAGCCAAGGCCCCTTTCTTGCGCAACGGGAGCTGGCCAGATATCTGGGTATGCCGGAGAATCGCATTCGCGTTATATCGACCTACGTCGGAGGCGGCTTCGGCAATAAATACTCGACCCACCCCGAGGACGCTGTCACCGCGCTGCTCGCCAGAAAAAGCGGCCAGCCGGTTAAGTTTCAGATGAGCCGCGCCGAGGATATGGTCTTAGGCCACGTGCGCGGCGCCGCGAGTTTTCACGTCAAGGCCGGCGCAAAAAGAGACGGCACGATGACGGCCTTGTCCGTGCGGCGGATCGTCAATCAGGGGGCGCACGGTGCGGGCGCCGCCGGCGGCGCCGTCCAGGCCCGAGGCCTCTACAACGTGCCCAATCTCAGGATTGAAACGCTGCAAGTGCGCACCAACGCGCCCGACTACGGCCCGGTGCGCGGCGTGATGGACCCCTACGAGAACTTCGCCGTGGAGTCCACGATCGACGAGCTGGCCGAGGCGATCGAGATGAACCCACTCGTCCTCCGGATAAAAAATATCTACAAGAGCGGCGATCCGCTGGACGGCGGCGTGACGCTCTCCTCCTCCGGCCTCGACGAGTGCATCCGCAAAGGGGCGGATCGGATCGGGTGGGGGCGCAGAAAACCGGCCGGCGCGCAGACCGGCGCAAAGAAAATCGGCGTCGGGATGGCCGTCACCACCCGCACCGGCGGCTCGGACACCGCGACGGCTGTCGTGAAAGTCAACGCCGACGGCAGCGTGAACCTGTTCTGCGGCGCGACGGACATCGGCACGGGCAGCCGCACGACGCTGACGCAAATCGCCGCCGAAGAATTGGGCGTGCGCTATGAAGATATTTCGATCACGACCTCCGACACCGAGACCACGCCCTACAGCCGCGGCTCCTGGGGCTCGGGCGTGATCCTGGCAGCGGGCAAGGCGGTGCAGCTCGCCGCGGCAGACGCCAGGCGCAAGCTCATCCAGGTCGCCGCCCAGCCGCTGCAAGCTAAACCCGAAGATCTCGTCGTCGCCGGCGGCGCGATTTTCGTAAAAGACTTCCCCGAGAAAAAAATCACCATCGGCCAGGCTGCCGCGCGCGCGGGCTATACCGTCATCGGCAGCGGCACGGCGCACCAGACCAATCGCCCCACTGTAGCGCGCGGCTTTGCCGCCCACTTCGCCGAAGTGGAGGTCGATACGGATACCGGACAGGTCAGGGTACTACGCCTCATTGCGGCGCACGACGTCGGCAGAGCAATCCATCCCAAGGTGGTGGAGAACCAGATCGAGGGGGGCGTCATCCAGGGCATTGCGCTGGCGCTGACCGAAGAGCTGATCTTTAACCGCGCGACCGGCAGATCGGTCAATACGAACTTCGTCGATTTTAAGGTCCCCACGATCAAAGAGACGCCGCTGATCGAGGTCATCCTTGTCGAGCCGGGCGACCCGCTCGGCGCCTTCGGCGCGAAAGGATCGGGGGAGACGCCGATTCAGGCGCCGGCGGCGGCGATCGCCAACGCCGTTTATAACGCGACCGGGAAGCGGCCGCGCGAGCTGCCGATGACGCCGCGCCGCATCCTCACGCTTCTTTGAGAGAGAACCAACGACCATGGAAGGCTTCGTTTACAGCCAGCCGGGCACATTGCGAGAAGCATTCTCGCTGTTGACGAACAAAAAAGGCAAGCTCGTCGCCGGCGGCACCGACTTGCTCGGAGAGATACAGGACGGAATCATCGCTCCGGGCCTGCTCGTGAGCCTGGAACGCATCCAAGGGCTCAAAACCATGCGTGAGGAAAAAAACGGTTTGAGGATCGGCGCGCTGGTGACGCTGGCGGAGTTGGAGAGCGACAAGATCGTCGCCGAGCACTATCCGCTGCTGGCCGCGGCGGCGGGCGAAGTGGCGACGCCGCAGCTCCGCGCCCAGGCCACCATCGGCGGCAACCTCTGCCAGCGGCCGCGCTGCTGGTACTATCGGGGAGATTTCAACTGCCTCAAAAAAGGCGGCGCTGTCTGCTACGCTGAGGACGGTGAGAATCAATACCACGCGATCCTGGGCGGCGGACCGTGCCACATCGTCCATCCATCCGACATGGCCGTGGCGCTCCTGGCGATGGGCGCGAGCGCGCGCGTTGTCGGACCGCGGGGAGAGAAAACCGTGCCGCTGGAGAAATTTTTCGTCCTCCCCCAGGTCGATGTGAAACGGGAAACGATCCTTGCCCCGGGCGAGATCCTGGTGGAGATCCGGGTGCCCAAGCCCCTGCCTGAAGCGCGCTGGGTTTTTCGCAAAATGCGCGAGCGCGGCGCGTGGGACTTTGCGTTGGTGAGCGTAGCGGCCTACGCGGTCACAAAAGATAAGGTCATCCAGGAAGCGCGAATCGTGCTCGGCGGGGTCGCGCCTATTCCCTGGCGCGCGGTCCGGGCGGAGCAGGCGCTCAAGGGAAAAACCCTGACCGGACCGGTTATGCGACTGGCCGGCGAGGCGACCGTCACCGACGCGCGGCCGTTAAGCCAGAACGAATACAAGATCAGGCTCGCGCGCAACCTGGTCCGCCAGGTCTTAGCGACGCTCGCGTGAGAGCAGAATCCGATTAGACCTCTCCCCGTCGGATCAGCAGACAATCTTCGACGGCGATGTGAAGCGAGACCTGGCTCCCTCGCTTGAGCGCCAGGCCCGCCTCGCCTTTAGCCTGAATTTTCTGGCTCCCCACCAGGACTTGAAATTCGGTTGACTCGCCCAGATAGGTGAAGCCTTGCAACTCGCCTGTGAGCAGGTTGCCGCCGGCGGCGGGCTGTCCTTCGCTCATGATCGACACCTGTTCCGGCCTGAAGGCGATCAACACTTCTTTTCCTTGCTGGTCTTGCCGCCATTTCTGCGCCGCCGTCAGCTCTCCGAGCGGTGTCTTCACGCGGGCGCGGCCGCTGGCGTCCGGCCCCTCGATCAACTCGCCTCGAATGATGTTCGCCGCGCCGATGAAATCGGCGGCAAATTCGTTCACCGGACTGGCATAGATGTCGCGCGGCGCGCCGAGCTGAACGATCCTGCCTTTATTCATCAGCGCGATCTCGTCCGAGATCGCCAGCGCCTCGATCTGATCGTGCGTGACATAGAGCGTCGTCGTCCCCAGCCGCCGCTGCAGCTCCTTTAACTCCCAGCGCATTTGATTTCTCAGCTTCGCGTCCAGGTTCGACAGCGGCTCGTCGAGCAGCAACACGGCAGGCTCGGCCACCAGGGCGCGGGCCAAAGCCACTCGCTGCTGCTGCCCGCCCGAAAGCCGCGGCGCCAGACGGTCGCCCAGCTCCCCGAGCCCGACCAACTGCAGCGCCTTGTGAACTCTCTGCTGGATCTCTTCGCGCGGCCGCCGTTTCGCCTTCAGGGGATAGGCGATGTTGTTGAACACGGTCATGTGCGGCCAGATCGCGTAGGACTGAAAGACCATGCCGACGTCGCGCTTGTTGCCGGGAATAAAAATCTTGTCGCGCGAAGAGAAGACTTTGCGCTCGCCGATCGTAATCTCTCCCTGATCGGGCCGCTCCAGACCGGCGACCGAGCGGAGCGTCGTCGTCTTGCCGCAGCCCGACGGGCCGAGCAAAGTGAAAAAGCTTCCCTGCTTGACCTCGAAGCTGATGCCGGCGAGCGCGTCCACGCCGCCCTCTTTGGTCTTAAAAGATTTTCCCAGGTTTTCGACTCGGATCATGCCGTTCACCACCTCACAAAAAGATTGTCCCGCTGCTCAGAACTCACGCAGCCCGAAACGGCCGCTCACCGGGCGCATGCAGATCGGCAGATATTTGCTAACATAGCCGATCGGGAGAATCCACAGCGTCCCGTACGCGGGAATCGGGACGATCAGGTAGTAGAACGCATGAGCGAAAGACGGAAGACGAGCCCGGAATAGACGGAACGGCGCTACGCAGATTTCTTGCCGGCGTCGAAGCTGGAAATCCCCTTGCCTATTTTAGCGCGGTTCTCCTGAATCCTGCGCCATTTCTCGTCGTCGGGGAGCAGGTCCCAGTTCTCCTCGCCATGGGCGGTGATCTGAAGGTAGTTGTTGTCGGTGTCGAAGAAATAGATGCTGCGCTCGCCCGGCGGCCTGAGACCGTCCTCCGAGCGGTGGTCGCCGAGCGACCGGCCGCCCCTTTCGGGGATCGCGACGAGCATGCGGTCGAACTCCTCCTGGCTCACGTTGAAGGCGACGTGGCATGCCCGGCCGTGCTTTTTCGTCCGCTCCGACAGCTCCGCCACTTCTTTGATCCCCAGGATCTGATCGTTTTCGAACCGGAAAAGTTTTTCGCCCCGCTCCTCGCCGATCGGATGAAGTCCCAAGGCCTCGGTATGAAACCGCGTCGTCTTCGCCAAGTCTTTGGTCTCAAAGACGACGTGACTCACCGACGGTCCTTGAGGCCCGTTCCGCCGGAGGCAAATCTCCATGTGATTGTCGTCGGGATCGTCGAAGCAAAGGGATCGGCTCCAGGGAGAGCCGGCTCCGTGCTCCACGATCCGGCCGCAGCGGAGACCGCTCTGCAGGATTCCTTTCGCGGCCGCGTGAAATTCTTCTTCGGACCCGAGCGCGATCGCGTAGCGCGGCGCGCCGCTCTCGGAAGGCGGGATTTGAACGCCGGGTAGCGTCAGGCCGACGATATTTTCGCCGGCCAGCACGTAGGTATGGCGCGGCGAGCCGTCGGCGTTTTTCCGCTGGGTGTGAAACGTAAGGCCGACGATCTCCTGGTAGAATTTCTCCGAGCGCGGCAGATCGCGCACCGGAAAAGCGATGTGATCGAGGGTCTGGGCGCCCATGGTAAAAACCTCTTAGGATTCTCGCCACTCGTAGGTTCTGGTTCCCGTCCCTCCGTAGGTCGCGCCGAGCCTTGCCATCTCTCTTTTGTGGCTCTCCGCGTCCGAAAATTTGGCGGTGAATTCGAGTTGGTAGCCGTCAGGGTCGGAGAAGTAGATCGAGATGCTGGTCGAGCCGCCGTGGACCTTGGGACCGTCAAAGGGGATGTTGAGGCGCTGTAACCGCTTAAGAGCATCGTCGATCTCGTCGGGGCGGACACTGAAGGCGAAGTGGAGGAAGCGCGCGCGCGGATGGGGCGGGTCCTTAGGATCTTGCAGGAAAAGATCGAAGCCGTAGTCGCCGACCTTGACCAGCGTGTGCACCGGCCGTCCCGCCGTCCGGTCCTTTTCGTTGAATCCTCTCGACCGTCCGACCTCGCCGCCGAAAACTTCCTGATAGAAGTTCACCGAGCGCTCGATGTCTTTTACGACGAACGCGATATGATCGACTTTCGGCTGCATTTTTTGATCCCCCTTCTCTAGCGCCCCTTCTCCATCTCTTTTAGCAAACCTTCCAGGCGCCTCAATTCCTCGCCGAAGCCGGCCCAGTTCCCCTGGCGCAGATGCTCCTGAGCGCGGGCAAAGCGCTCGGAGGCCTGCCTGGCGAGGCTTTTCTGCTTGCCTGCGGGCTCAAGCGCCGAGGACGGCGCTTTGTCCCGCGATACCCTGCCTCCGAAGATTCTCTGCAGGGACTGCTCCAGCGTCTCTTCCATGGCGATCTGGTTGCCGAAGGCGACGATGATCCGCTTGAGCTCGGGGAGAGACCCCTTTTCCGCCGCCAGATAGAGCGGCTGAACATAGAGCAGGGACCGTTCGAGAGGTATCGCCAGCATGCCGCCGCGAATCACCTGCGAGCCCCGCTGGCTCCAGAGGCTGAGCTGCTGAGAGATAAACGCGTCCTGGTCGATCCGGGCGTCGATCTGCTTCGGCCCGTAAACCAACTTGGCCTTCGGAAAGTTCAGCGCCGTGAGCTTGCCGTAATGCGGCGGGTCGCTTCGCGCGGCGAGCCAGGCGCGCATGTTGTCCCGCTTGTTCGGCGTAAACGGCAGCAGCAGGATGAACTCCTCTTTCTGCTCGCCGGGGAGGCGCATGATCGTGTAATAGGGCTCCATCTCCCGCTCCTGGCCGTCCAGCGCCTTGCTTGGGATGCTGAGCAGATCCTCCTTATTGTAGAAGACCTGGGCGTCCTGCATGTGGTAGGTCGCGTACATTCGCGCCTGAATCGCGAACAGATCCTGCGGATAGCGGATGTGGGCTTGCAGCTCTTCCGGCATCGCCCACATCGGCTTCATCAGCCCCGGGAAGATCCTGGCGTAGGCTTGGATGATCGGGTCGTCCGAGCTGCTCAAGTATAGATTGACCGTGCCGTCGTAGGCATCGACCACCGCTTTGACCGAATTGCGGATGTAATTGCCCATGCGCCGCACCGGCTCCGAATAGGGATAACGGCTGGAGGTGGTATAACCGTCGATGATCCAAAACAGCCGGCCGCTCTGGGCGATGACGAGATAGGCGTCGCGGTCGAACGTGATGAAGGGGGCGATTTTTTTCACCCGCTCCTGGATCTGGCGGTGATAGAGAATCCGGCTCTCCCCGGTGATATCGCTGGAGAGGGCGATTTTCAAAGTGGCGAAACGCGCCGAAAAGAGCAGCTTGCGCCAAAGGGAGCCGACCGGAACCCCGCCCTTGCCCTCGTAGTTGGTATAGACATTTTTTTCACCGGCGGCGTAGTCCAGCTCCTGCGCCTTGGTTTTCACAAAGACATAATCGTTGGCCAGCTCCCCGAAGTAGATCTCCGGGCGGGTGATTTTAATCGACGCATTGGTAGAGACCGGCGGGATGTCTTTGATAAAGAACTCGGGCAGCCCCTCCGGCGTCACCTGATTGACCGGCCCGAAAACCACGCCGTAGCCGTGCGTGTAGGTGAGGTGCTCGTTGATCCAGATACGGCTCGGCAGATGCTGGTGGGACAGCTCCCGCGCCGAGAGCATCACCTGGCGGTAGCTGCCGTCGATCCGATAACGGTCGTTGTCGACGTCGACGAATTTGTAATACGTCCGAATCTCCTGCAGCTGGGCGTAGGTTGCAAGCAGCGGGCGGTGCTCCCAGAGGCGGATGTTTTTGATCGTCGCTTCGTTGCGTTTGAGATCCGCGGCGGTGAGCTGCTCCTCCGCCGGAAACTCTTTGACTTCGACTTTGTCGAGGCCGTAGGCGCGCCGGGTAAACTGGATGGCGCGCTCGATATAGGGCCGCTCGGCCTCGACCTGATTCGGCGCCACGCGGAAGCTCTGGAGCAGCCAGGGATAGAGATTGAGCCCGACGATATGAACCACGACCACCGCCCCGACGCCGGCGTAGAGATACTTCAAGCCCGGACGTTTGATTTGAACGAGACAGAGGACGGCCGCAACCAGGGCGAGCACGGTCAGAAAACTCAGCGCCGGCACGCTGGCGTGGATATCGGTGTAACCCGCGCCGAACGCCACACCTCTCGCCGAATGGAGGAGATCGAACTTGTCGAGATAGTAGCCGCCGGCTTTAACGAATAGAAACGACGCCGCCAGACTCAGCAGATGGAGGCGCGCTCGTTGGCTGACGTGCAGCCCGCGTTGAGTGTACTGGAGCCCGCGGTAAAGGAGATAGGTGATGGCCGTTGCCAGGAACGTCAACGAGAGAGCGATGGTAAGCCAATGGTACAGGCTTCTCAGCGCCGGAAGCTGGAAGACATAGAAGCCGATGTCGCGGTTGAACTGTGGGTCCTGAATACCGAACGGGACCGAGTTGAAAAAGAGCAAAAAGCTCTCCCACTGGCCGGCGCCCTGAGGCGCGGCCATCAACCCCAGCACCAGGGCCGCGGGCAGCAGCAACCGCCTGAGCAGCGGGTCGACGAGCTGGACGCTGGGCAGCTCGATGGCGTTTTCATGATCGAGAAAAACAACGCCCTTCGGCGCATGGGCCGCCGCACGCACGCTGAAATAGATCAGCAGAAAGAAGCCGACGCCGGAGAGGAGAGCCAGGAGGAGCTTATACGCCAGCGTGGTGCTGAACACCTGCGTGTAGCCGACCTCCTGAAACCACAGCCAGTCGGTGTAAAGCGAGAGCGCCTGGCCGAAGAAAAGAAAGAGCAAGAGCAGCAGAAATAACAGCAGGCCGGGTAGTTTTTGCACGAATGATTCTCCTTAATCGATCCGCCTACGCCCCTGGCGCGGCGGAGAGATGCTATAGAACCCGGAAGCGGAAAGCAACCACTAGCCTGAGGCAGAAGGCGGGGAGAAACGGTTTCTTCGCTACCAGGGGACTTCGCGGGTCTGCCCGGTCAAACGGGGGCGGGCTCGACCTCTTTCTCCTTGGGGCTAATGAAGCGCGAAGCCAGAATCGAAACAGCCAATATTGTCCCGATGACCCCCAGCGAAACTCCAATCGGTATTTTGTAGAAATCGACGATCGTCATTTTGACGCCGACGAAACAGAGCACGAAGGACAAACCCACTTTCAGGTAGCGGAACGTCCCCATGACGCCGGCGAGGAGAAAAAACAGCGCCCGCAGGCCGAGGATGGCAAAGACGTTGGAGGTATAGACTATGAACGGGTCTAAGGTGATGGCAAAGATTGCCGGAATGGAGTCGACGGCAAAAATGACATCGGTGGTCTCGACAACGACCAGGACCAAAAACAGCGGGGTCGCCCATAGCCGGCCGCCTTTGCGGACAAAAAATCGCTGTCCTTCAAAGCTGGGGGTTAGATTCATGAAGCGGCGCACTAAGCGGACGGCCGGGTTTTTTTCCGGCTCCACCTTTCCTTCCCCGGCAAAGAGGAGCTTGATGCCGGTAAAAACGAGAAAGACGCCGAATACATACATCATCCAGTGAAATTTGCTCAACAGCGCTGTTCCCGTTGCGATAAAAATGGCTCGCAGAATGAGAGCTCCCAGGATGCCCCAGAAGAGCAGCCGATGTTGGTAGATCGCCGGAACCGCGAAGTAGGAGAAGATGACGAGGAAAACGAACAGGTTGTCGACGCTGAGCGACCACTCGATTAAATAGCCGGTGATAAATTCCAGCGCCTTTTCCCCGCCCCGGACATAATAGACTCCGAGGGCGAAAAGCAGCGCCACCGAAACCCAGACGCAGCTCCAAGCCAGCGCTTCTCTTAGCGAAACCGCGTGAGCTTTACGGTGGAATACTCCCAGGTCGAGAACCAGGATGCCGATGACGAAGACGTTAAAAACGACCCACAAAAGTAGTTGGTCTGATGCCACACCGACCTCCTGGCTATAGAAATCGCACTCGAGAGCGCCGCAAGCACAAAGCCATGATGAGCGCTGATACCCTGCCGTCTCCCGTATCCCCCAAACACCTGGTCGTCAAGGGATTTTTGGTGAATCCTGGGATATCGAGTTCCACGTTCGCCGATCCGCCTACGCCCCTAGAGCGGCGGGGAGATGCTATAGAACTCAAGATCGGAAAGCAACCAACTCCGGCACTCGTCCTCTTGCTTTGAGAAAGGACTGAGATTTCTGAATAGAATTTCTGCGCAGGAGAGGCGGGGCCACTTATCGTCCATCCGCCTCCGTCAGAGGTCGAGCGTTGACCCGCTTCTTTTCTTTTCCGCTACGCTTCCCTTTGCTTGAGATGAGACGCTTTCTTCCTTCAGGGGGGACGCGCTCCCGATTCGCTTTCCACCGCAGCAGCCCTCTCCTGAGTGCCTCGGGATTGAAACCTAACGTCTCACAGACGTTATTGAAGGAAAATATCCCGTCGTCATCGACGCTCATCCATTCTTCTTCCTCCTGGACAAGCCTCGCATTGCCGCTTTCAAAGCAGGCGATCGCGTCTTGCAGCACCGCAAACATCAACGCCCTCAAAGCCGGATCGCCTGCCAACGTTCTCTGGGCCCCATGGACCTTTTCATGCATGAAGCGCGACACAGGATCGGGCGACGAAAGGTAAGCCATCAATGGATCGCTTGCGGAACTATAATGACCCACGTCGTTTTCCCCTCTTTCTTCTTAAGCTTGAACTTACTGCCCGACGGGCACCAGTTTTACATTCAGGCCTGTCTTTCCACGCAGAGCCCGCTGGATGAGCGGTCCGCTCGCCATGGCATGAATATGTCGGCTACGCGCTCATAATCCTGTGCCCTTTCTACCTACGGGCTCTCGGACTTGAGGGCTGTGCCTCCTTTAAGTAGCGGTAGTAGTCACTGTTGGTGGTGAGCACGAGGACGGAGTTTTTGTTCTGGCTCTCCTTCAGACTTTCGAGTGTCCTCGAGAACGCGTAGAATTCCGGATCGCGGCCATAGGCGCCGCCGTAAACCCGGGTCGCCGTGGCATCCCCTTTGCCGCGGATCTCCTGCACCTTGCGATACGCCCCAGAGCGGATCTCCCGCAATTCCTTCTCCATGTTGCCCAGGATTTCCGCGCTCCGACCTTCCCCCTCGGACCGAAAGCGAGCGGCGATCCGCTTTCTTTCGGAGATCATCCGGACGTACACCTTCTCTCGAACGCTCTCCACGTAATTGAGCCGCTTGACCCGCACATCGATGACCTCGATGCCGTACTCCGGCGTGACCTTCTGCACCGCCGTAAGGATGGCCTGCGAGATTCCCTCCCGCCCGAGGCGGACCTCCTTCTTCAGCTCCGCCAGGATCTCCGGACCAACCTCTTCGAGCACCTCGCCCTTCGGCGGTTCCCAGGCAGAGCTCCGCACCATCTCGACCAGCGGGTTAGCGGCGACGAGGTCCCGGACCATCGAATCGA
>MGSS01000067.1 GCA_001798595.1 Deltaproteobacteria bacterium RIFCSPLOWO2_12_FULL_60_19
AAATCCTCGCCGACCTCGGCGTCGAGTGCGACCCGCGCTCCAACGCCAGAGCCGAGCACGGAAAGTTTGCGACCAACGTTGCGGGCGTTTTCGCCGCCGGCGACTGCCGCCGCGGCCAGAGCCTGGTCGTCTGGGCGATCAACGAAGGGCGCGGCGCCGCGCGCGAGTGCGATCGGTATCTGATGGGAGAGACGAATCTGCCGTAGGGTCACGCAAAGTGACATACAGCGATACCGACGAAATTTAACATCAAGACGCGACCCCGAAGAGTCCCCCGGTTATCTTGGCCGCCCTGCTTGCGCCTGTAGCTGGATAGTGACCTTGATTAAACGAGCAGTCTCGAACGACTGAACATCACCTTTTCTAGCGCATTTGAAGTGTTTGCTTGAGCTTTTCGCCTTCCGCGACCAGTCCGTCTAAGATAGCTTTCCATTCGTTGTCGGCCACCAGCGCATGATCGAGGCATTCGTCAAAGATAAGCAGCATCTTTAGGTGCACCGCGGCCAGCAGGAACATATCGCGCTCGACAACCCGCACGTCAGAGATAAAGTAAATGAGTTCCAGCCGGGGCGGGTTGGCATCTTTTACTTCCCGCCAATTCTGGCTCGCGTAATATTCAGGCGTGAAGTGGATGTATCCGTCCGATAGGCTCCCGAGTTCGTCCATCAGTTCCTTTATTAACGGATGGTCGGGTATGTCATACTTAATTGGAACAAGAGGTTTCGGTCTTTCCCCGATCTGCCTCGACGCCCAGCGTTCGGCCCGCCCAGTATAGTCGACCCATTTTTCCCATCCGCGTTTATCGTGCTTGATAGCAAACGCAATGCGCGTCATTTCAATAGCACGCCGTGTGATCGCGGCGGCGTCCATCGGCTGACATTGCCCTATCAACGATGCGGCGGCGAGCAAGGACTGGTGCCCTAGTAACATAAATCGAGCGTACTTGTACGTACTGACGGAGTTGATCGCAACTATTTTGTATGTTCGGCCGTAGAGTTCGTCAGTTAAAGAAATGAGTTTAAAATGTGGCGACGCTTTCATCGCCGCGAAATTGACCCGCTGCGCTTCCGTATACTCTTCTATATTGCTCATCCATGTCCTCTTTGGCTGCTTTTTTTATATTATATCATATTTCGGTTAACCTGCGGGGCGACTGAATACGTCTCCGAAATAGCATTTAAGAAAAAAAGGGCTCGGGAGTTATTTTTCTCTTGTGTTGGTTTGAAAGCCATCACCCCTGCCCGTTCCCGCCCCAGAGCTTTCCCTCGATCCATAAGCGCGCCAGCTCGAAGGCGTAGGCGTCTGCCTCGCGGCGGGTGTCATCGACAGATCGTCCTACCCTTGACGATGCAAGACTTTGTGACAAGCTTTAACAGGACAGGCCACAACCTTCCGGCATCTGACCGAACTGTTCAAATCCCGACAGCGAGGTTGAATCATGGAGATAAAACCAAGCGGTTCACAGCTCTCCGGCAAAGAAGCTCACAGGCGTCAGGCATTGATATCTAAACAATCTTGTAGCCGAGATATCGCGCGTAATGCTTCCTCCCCCATGATCGTTCGCCCGATTAAGCAGAAGCGTCACGCTGCGTTCGGCGGCGCGCGGAAGCAGCGTAACAAAAGCCCGGCGCCTTGCAGCGCGCATTTGGCCGTATTGAGGACGCCGTTATCCATGCGGTCCGCGAGCATGCCCCAGACTATCGGCGTGCTGAACTGCATCACCGCGATGACGCTCATCACCGTCGCCGCGACCAGGACGGGATGGCCTTGGTCGGTGACGTAAGAAAACACATGGAGATTGAGCCCGGTGACGCCGATCTGGGCTACGCCGAAGGTGACGGCGATGAGCCAGAAGACCGGCGTGCGCAGCGCTTCGCGCCGGCTCCATTCGACGTTGTCGGCGCCGGTGCGCTTGGCGTAGCGGCGCTTGGGCGGCGCGGCGGCCGCATCTCTCGCTTCCATGGGGCCGCCGTCGGGCAGCAATCCCATTTCCTCCGGGGAGCGGCGCATCAACAGAACCGCCGGCGCGACTACCAGCAGCAAGGCGAAAACGCCGAAAACCACCCAAGAGCCGCGCCAGCCGATGTAAAGCATCAACGCCGCCGCTATCACCGGCATGCAGACCTTGGTCAAGCCGTGGCCCATGCCCGCGATCGCCAGGGCGCGTCCGCGCATGCGCACGAACCAGCGCGCGATCGAAACGTTGACGACCAGGGAGCCCATCAACGAATCGCCGGGAGTGACGAGCAGCCAACGCACGAGCATGAACTGGATGAAATCCCGCGTCTGACCGAGGCAGATGAAGCCGGCGCCGGAAATCAAACCGCCCGCCGCCATCAGCCACCGCCCGCCGTAGCGGTCCATCAACGTGCCGACCACCGGCGCCGCGGCGGCGCCGATGAGAATCTCGCCGGACCGGATCAGCGAAAAAGTCCCGCGCGAGATACCGAGATCGGCGGACAACGGTTTGAGAAATACGCTGAGCGTGCTTGAGATCGAAAATGCCGAGGCGATGTGCGCGAGAAAGCCGACGACGACGATGACCCAGCCGTAATAGATCGCCCTTCTTTTTCCCGGTTGCTCGAGCAAAGGTGAAACAGACACCCCTCGCTTGTAGCAAGGATCGCGGCGAAATTACAAGGACGAGAGATAAAGCGGTCGCGCGAGATAAAGGGGTCGGAGTCTTTTCCTTTTCCGACCGTCCAGCAGCGCTTTGCGACGTTTCAGTGGAAATACGACGGCGGCTTGCTAGAATACGCTTGAAATGAAAAGCAAGAGAGAAGATATGCCCGCAGCCGCAGCCGCGATCGCCCGATCGGGATTTAGCATTTCAGCCCTCTTGCTGATCGCCCTCACGGCGCATTCGGGCGGCTGCGCTCGCCGGTTTCCGGCGACTGAAGTCACACCGATAAACGCCGCAAACCCCGCCGAGCTGCAGCGATATCTACTGTCCCGCAAGCCCGACGTCGCGCAATTCAGGTTGCGTGGGCCCTTTGCCGTCATCGAGCGCAGAGACCTGGAAATCCCCCTGGTTTCCGGTCCCACGGTGGAAGCGGACTTATACCTGTGCGCGGCGGCCCGCAAGGCCCCCTTGGTTATCGTGTTGCACGGTCTCGACAATTCCAAGGCGGACCATGCTTTCCAAGCGATGCACTTGGCCTCCTGGGGCCTGCATGGCATGGCCATCGACTTGCCCAACCGCGGACCGTGGATCGCCAACGGCAGAACGCTTGCCGCGCTCGTCGACGCCGTTCATCGGAGTCCTCAGCTCGTCGACGGCCGCATAGACGCGGACAAGATCATCCTCGCGGGCCACTCATTCGGCGCGACCGCCGTCGCCACCGCGTTGGGGGAAGGCGCCCCTGCGGTAGGCGGCGTCCTCCTCGATCCCGCGGGCATCGGCCGGCAATTGCCGCAGTTGCTGAAGCGGATCACCGTTCCGGTGGTGGTGATCGGTGCGGACGAGGACATCTGGCCCGCCCGCAACCGCGGGCAATTCTACCGGTTTATTCCGGCCGGGGTCGGAGAGATCTCGATACGCGACACGGTCCACAAAGATGCGCAGTACCCGAACGAGCGCACGCTGCGCGCATTTCAGGACAGCCCCGACGACACGGAGGAAGCGCAGATCGCTTTCGTCAGCGCACTCACCGCCTCCGCCTTCGGACTTGCGGCCACCGGCGGCATAGACTATGCCTGGAACAGCTTTGAAAACGCTGTTAAGAACGGTATTTTTTTCAACGCGAGGAGAAAGTAATCGTCATGCATCCAGTCAAATCTTCAGTCAAAGGATGGAAGGCCGCGGAAACGCGCCTGGCCTTTCTGATCGTCATCGTCCTGCAGGCGGTTGGGGTGCAAGCTGCCTGGCCACAGGAGCCCGCTAAACCGCGGATCGAGAAGGAAATCGAAAAGCAGGAAAAAATCTTCCAGAGGCGAGGCCCCGACGTTCCCAGAGGCTACATCACCAATCGAGGGCTCTCCGCCTACGCGGAACTTCTTCCCTCCGGCTTCTGCGACGCGCTCGGCACTCTGGGCAGCTCGGACCGATGGCTCGATATCGGAGCGGGCGCCGGGCAGGCCATACTGGACTACTACGCACCCGAAGGCGACGCGCCGTCGGGGGGGAAGTGCGCGCGGCCCGGCGGTAAGGCGCGCGCGGTCGCGATGTCCATCGAGGACCGCCGCACGGACAAGTGGCAACAGCAGGCCGCGAGTCTCGGCGATGACCGTATACGGTATCTCGCCGGCAAGCGCCTGCGGCAGTATTCGGGCGAGGAGCTTGGAAAATTCCAGATCATTACCGACGTGTTCGGCGGTTTCACCTATACCGAAGACTTGTCCCGGTTCGTGGAGAAGGTGCTGAGCTTGCTGGAGATCGGCGGTGGCTTCTACACGCTGGCGCCAGGGGTGCACTTAGAAGATGGCAACGACACACCCGGCAGCTGGTATCTGACCGAGCTGGAGAATGCCGCCGGCCACCCCGAGAAAGTGTGCTCCTGGCTGAAGCGAACCGCCTGCGTGCAAGTCAGCTGCGAGTCAAAGAGCGACTGGGATAGGCCCACCGAGCTGATAAAAGTCGAGAAGGTTTGCAGCGGCACCTCGGTCCCGCGCATGAAATTGTTGGATTTCGCGGCGGGATATCCTCCCGGGCGGCATTTCCAATTTGATGACGCAAGCGCTGCGTACGAGCGCGGCGACTATGTTCAGGGGATGGAACTCTCTCGCAAGCTTGCCGAGCAGGGACACCAATGGGCGCAGAGGAGGCTGGGTTTAATATATGCAGAGGGGAAAGGCGTGCCGCAGGATTTTGAGGAGGCTGTAAAGTGGTATCGCCTCGCGGCAGCGCAGGGAAATGTCCCGGCGCAGTATAGTCTGGGTCTGGCGTATGAGAAAGGGCAAGGCGTGCGGCAGGATTATCAGGAAGGCATGAAGTGGTATCGCATCGCGGCGGCGCGGGAAGACGAATGGGCGCAGACGAGACTGGGTTCGATATACGCAGAGGGGAAAGGCGTGCCGCAGGATTATCAGGAGGCTGTAAAGTGGTATCGCCTCGCGGCGGCACAGGGTTACGCGCCGGCACAGTCCAGTCTGGGTCTGGCGTATGAGAAAGGGCAAGGCGCGCCGCAGGATTATCAGGAAGCCGTGAAGTGGTATCGCCTCGCGGCGGCGCAGGGAAACCAACTTGCGCAAATTAATCTGGGTGTGATGTATACCAATGGCACGGGCGTGCGGCAGGACTTTGTGCGTGCGCATACGTGGTTTACCCTCGCTGTCGCAGCATCGAGCGGCGATTCTGGAGATACGGCGACAAAGAATCGAGATAGAATTGCATCAAAAATGACAGCCGAGCAGATTGCAACCGCGCAGGAGATGGCACGGCGCTGTCAGGAGTCTAAGCTTAAGAACTGCGACTGAAGCGCATGCACTCAAGGGGACCGGCAACTTATGGACAGCCCCCTTACTGGGATAAACGCGGGTACACGACATGTTATCAGGCTTTGGTCATTTGCCTATTGGCTCAATGTTGTGAAATAAGCAAAGCCCGATGCTAGACCATTCGAAGAGCGACTGGAACACGCCCATCGAGCTGATAAAAATCCGGAAGGTTTGCACCGACACCTCGGTCCCGCGCCTGAAAATATTGAAATACGAGGCGGGGGCTCCTCCCGGGAGGCGATTCCAACTGGAACCGTAGCGGTGGTCGCCGCCGGCGACTGCCGCCGCGGCCAGAGCCTCGTCGTCTGGGCGATCAACGAAGGGCGCGGCGCCGCGAGAGAATGCGACCGCTATTTGATGGGAACGACAGGCCTGCCGTAGCAAAAGTCGGTTGACCCCGCTGATTCCAGGCTATATTTCTTGTCCGTGGCTTTTCAACGAGACCGAGCTTTTCCGGGCCGCCGAAGCGAATCGCATCAGCGTCACCGCGGCGAGTACGTTGCGCGTTGCCCTCATTATCCCGATTGTATCGGCTGCCCGTTTATCAACCTGCCCTATCCGGAGCAGTTGAAACGAAAACAACAACTCGTGGCTCAGGCGCTGGGCGATTATCCGTCGCTGCGCCGGCTGAACGTCCCCGCCGTCATCCCTTCGCCGCAGCGGCTGGGATACCGCGCGCGCGTGAAACTCGCCGTACGCAGGTCGAAGGGCCAGGTCCTCGCCGGCCTCTACCTGCCCCGGAGCCATCGCGTCGTGGACATTTCTTCCTGTCCGGTTCATCCGGAGCCGGTCAACCGCGTGGTTCAAGGGCTGAAGGCGGAAATCCAAAGATTAGGCATCGCTCCATACGATGAAACGAGCGACAGCGGCGAGCTGCGCTACCTGGATATCCGCTATAGCTTCTGGTCCCGACAGCTTGTTCTCACTCTAGTCACCCGCCACGCGACCTTTCCTCACGGCAACGATCTCGCGCGCTCTCTCAAAAAAAGATTTTCTTTCCTCGCCGGAGTCGCGCAGAACATCAACGAAGATCCGGGCAACGTCATCTGGGGCGCGCGCTCCCGCGCGCTGGCCGGACGGGATACGGTCATCGAGCGGATCGGCCCCTTAAAAATCATGCTTCCCGTCGGCGTCTTTTCCCAGGCCAATCCGCCGGTCGCCCGCAAGCTCTACGAAAAAGTCCACGCCTTGGCGGCGTTGAGCGGCAAGGAGATCGTCC
Organism: Deltaproteobacteria bacterium RIFCSPLOWO2_12_FULL_60_19; assembly: GCA_001798595.1. GTDB lineage: Bacteria > Desulfobacterota > Binatia > UBA9968 > UBA9968 > 2-12-FULL-60-19. The sequence continues at coordinate 6,656 of MGSS01000067.1, forward strand.
TCGACCTCTATTGCGGCGTCGGCCCGATCTCTCTCTACCTGGCGCCGGCGGCGCGGCTCATCTGGGGCGTCGACGAAAGCTCCCTCTCGATTGCGACGGCGAAGCAAAACGCCCGGATGAACGGCATCGCCAACTGCCGCTTCTTCGACGCAAGCGTCGCCGAAAAAGTGGCAGAAGCAAAGCGCCTGTTTCCGCAGGTCGATCTTGTGGTCTTGAATCCGCCGCGCAAAGGTGTTCAACCCGACGCGATGGCCGCGCTTTTTTCCTTGCAGCCGCCACGGATCAT
>MGSS01000068.1 GCA_001798595.1 Deltaproteobacteria bacterium RIFCSPLOWO2_12_FULL_60_19
CACGACGAAACTCAGGCCGGCGGTCGTCCTTGCCACCCACGGAGATGACCTGACGATTGTCGGGATTTTCTCCCGCCTCCAGCAACCATCTCGAGAGACCTGGGTCGTCTTAAGCAGCCAGGACCCTACGTTCTTTGAAACCGGTCTCAAGACAACCTCAGTAATCAAGGCAGAGCGGATCGCGGTCATTGAGCAGTCTGTCGTCGTCCGAAAACTGGGCTCTCTTTCACCCTCACAAATGGGGCAAGTTCAAACGGCGGTCAAACTGGCCCTCAATCTCGACTGATTCGATATAGATCGGAAGATGCTCATACCGGGCCACTTTCTCTTACCTGCACCGGCCCAAAATGGGAAAGCAGGGGGGTTTCCCCCCTGCACCCCCCAAAAGCAAAATTACCAAATAACTCAAATCACCAAATCACTGTACCCCATCAATCCCCTGCCCGCCGCGCACGCACCAGACGACCATAAATCCGCCCCTCCCTTTAGCAGCTCGATAATCAGACTCCCGCCTAGCACAACCTCACTGCCCTACACCAATTCCTTGGAAAGACGGCCAGAAAACCATCTTCTCGGGTCTAATAGCAGTTTCGCAGCGGCCCGAATTAAGGCAGAGATAATAGCATTAGGACCAAATCTCTTAAAGGGAAGGGGAGATCTACCCCGATCCAGAACTTTTGATCCCAGCTAAGGTTCTCTAAGGGGCACTCGCTTTCCCCGTGTGGCCGAATTCGAAAATCGTGGTCTCCGATCTTTTTGGATCGGGATTTATTTGTGATGGTTCAACCCCCTCACCATCCGAAAGGCAAAGTTGTCGGCTTTGTATTCGGCATCCGCCCAGAAAACGTAATGGCCCAGCTCATGATAGACCGTGTTGATCCACTTGCGCTCGGATTTATATTTTCTCCCCCGCTTCCAGTTTTCCGGGTGGACCAGGTAAATCTGGCCGTCTTCGTAGGTCTTGCCCGCCGTTTTGCCCCAGTCGATGTATTCGAACCATTTCACCTTAGGCATCTTTAGATGATAAAAGCCACACATCGAAGAGACGGCCTTGTTGAATTCCGAAGGCTTATAGTCGCGGAAAAAGTTGCGAAGGTGGCGGTCCACCTGGCGACGCTCTCTCAAGGGGGGTAGAACCATCCGCATGACTGTTACCCTCGTTCGCTTCGCCCAGTGGTGTAGCATAAATAATCAGGAAATAGAAACCTCCGGCGGGCGTCCCTCTTCTGCTGCGAGCCGGCTAACTCACTGTTTTTCTTTAGCTTTTCAGCTTTCTCCGATGGATAATTACCTCCGGTTCCTTGCCTTGAACAAGATCGCTCCCGTGTGATATGCAAACAAGATCGTAGAGTCGAATCCCCGGCGCGGGCCCGCGATTTCTCAGCGATATTCCACTGGCAGATGAGAATGGACCGGCTTCTTGAAACGCTCGCCTACATCGGCGCATTGATCGGCATCGCGGTAGGTAGAGCCGCCGTCAAGCTGCTTCCCCGCCGCTGGCTCTTAGCTCTTTTCAGGAGCTTCGCCGACCTTGGATTTCATCTTGCTCACGGCTTCCGCACCCGCTCAATACGAAATTTGAGCCTGGCTTTCGGAGATCGTCTCACTTTCCGCGAGATTGCAGACCTCGCGCGCAGCTCTCTGAGGAACTTCTCCCGCGACTTTTTGGAAATGGGCTTCGCCCTCGATATCGCTCCGGATCGAATCCGGGCCGAGATCCCGGTCCACGGTCTTGAGCACCTGAAGGAGGCGTTGGCTAAAGGCAAAGGGGTGATCGCGCTCAGCGCTCACCTCGGAAACTTTTTTTTGCTCGGAACGCGCCTCGCCGCCGAAGGCTACCCTACTTATGTTCTGATCAACCAGGCGCGCACCGGCAAGCTCCCTGAACTCATCGTGCGCTACCGCAATAGGATCAACCAGAAGACGATCCACACCCAGCCGCACGACGAGGCTTTCCGGGAACTGGTCCAGGTCCTTAGGCGCAACGAGCTTGCGATCGTGATTGCGGACGAGTTTCGCAACGGCGGCGGCATCCGCGTCCCGTTCTTCGGCCGGAGCGTCATCGCGCGGCGAGGGCCCGCCACGCTGGCGCTGCGCACCGGCGCCGCGGTGGTTCCCGCCTGCTTGGTACGGGACCAAAGCGGAGATCTCAAGCTGGTGATCGAGCCGGAAATCGAGTTTTCGCGGACCGGAAAGATCAAAGCGGATGTGACCGAAAACACCCTGAAGATAACCCAATGGCTGGAAAGGACGCTCCGCTCCTACCCCGATCAGTGGAACTGGATGACCATTCACTGGCAGGAGGAGGGAGCCGACACGTTGACGGGCAAGGAACATCAATACGAAGAAGCGGCGCACTGATCCACGGGAGCTTCGAGTCTTGAGAGATTACATCCTAGATCGCCCGTGACGCTGAAAGCCGCCACCCATTCTCCGAGCCCGCGCAATGGGTAGCTGCTTAATTCCACCGGCAGTATCGGATGCGCGGGCTCTTCGAACGGCCGGCGGCTTTCACAGCGAGGCCGAAGGGCGCGAGGAAGAGGGCAGCGGACGTCCGATGAGACAGGTTCGACTCATGGTACTACCCTATCGGCCGCGGCCCGAAGACTTGCGCCCTGAGGGCTCGCGTTCAGGGAAATAACGGATAAGATGTTTTGTCAGCGCAAAAGGAGAAGACGCCAAGATGAGCAAGAAAGAAATCGAAAAGTTAAAGAAGAAAGTCGCCCTGGGCAACCGCATCCTGTTTCATCAGGGCCTGGCCGACTATCACGGCCACTTGAGCGCGCGCATACCGGGAACTCGCAAGTTTCTGATCAAGCCGGTGCTCGCGCCGCTGGGATCGATCACCAGCCGCGATATTCTCACCGTCGATATCGACGAATACAAAACGGTCTGCGAGGAGAACTGGGCGCGAACCAAGAACATGCGCCAGGTGACGAAGCTCAAATTTCCGCCGCGCGAGACGATGATCCACGCGGCGATCTACGAAGCGCGGCCGGATGTAAACTCCGTCTCCCACACCCACCAGCCGGTGGCCACGGCCTTTTCGGTCGCGGGAGTTCCCATCTTGCCGATCTACAACCAGGCCGCGCCCTTCGCGCCGGAGACGCCGATCTTTCCCAGCCCCAGGCTGATTTACACCGTTCAGGACGGCGTGGAGCTGACGCAAACTCTCGGGAAGCGGATGGCCGTGCTGCTGCAAGGTCATGGAATCGTCATGGTCGGCGACAGCGTCGAGTACGCTACGGTCCACTCGATCTATCTGGAGCGCACGGCGACGATGCAGTGGATCGCCAGCTCGGTGGGCAAGCCGGTGACGATGCCGCAGAAAGACATCGACCACATGAAAGAAAATATGATTTACCGCGCATACGACGGCTTCGCCTACTTTGCCTCGCTGCTAAAACAGAAATAACGACGGACTTGCATCGCGGCCGGCTTTCCAGCAAGTTGATTTTTTTGAGGAGGTATCTGAATGGCAACCAATAAACAAGCGCCAGCGAAAGGCCCGGGCGCGGAGCCGATCCAGGATCTGCGCGATTGGCTCGACCGGGTCGATGCCATGGGAGAGCTGATCCGCATCAAAGAGCCTCTCGACTGCACCGAGGATATGAGCGCGATCGGCTATCTCGTGGCCAAGCAGAACCCTTCGCCGGCGATTCTGTGCGAAAAAACGAAGGGCCATGAGAAGAGTCCGTTGGGCGCGATGCATCTGTGGAACATCTTGGGGCCGAGCCTCAAACGGATCGCGCTGACGTTAGAGGAGCCGCCGGAGACGCCGACAGTGGAACTGATCCGGCGCGTGAAAGATAAGCTCAAGCAGCGGATTCCGCCGCGCGAAGTCCCGGCCAACCAGGCGCGGGTTTACGAGAACACCAAAACCGGCGATGAGATAGACCTGGAGCAGCTCCCCATTCCCAAGCACTGGCCGCTTGACGGCGGCCGCTACGCCGGCACGGCCGATTGTGTGATCACGCGCGATCCGGACAGCGGCTACCTGAACGTTGGCACTTATCGAATGATGCTCCAAGGAAAAAATCAGGTCGGCCTCTATCTCTCGCCCGGAAAAGACGCGCGCCTGCACATCACGCGCGCCTGGCAGAAGGGGGAGCCGATCGAGGTCGCGGCGGCATGGGGCATCGATCCGTTGTTTATGGTGATCGGCTCGCAGACCTTCGCCAAAAACGTCTCCGAGTATGAGTACGCCGGCGGCGTCAAAGGCCAACCGATTCCCGTCGTGCGGGGAAAAACTACGGATCTTCTGTTGCCGGCGAACGCGGAATTCGTAATCGAAGGAATCATCCGGCCGAATTCCGTCAAGTCCGAAGGGCCGTTCGGCGAATTTCCCGGCTACTACGGCAGGCCCGAAGCCGGCTGTCCGCTGGTCGACGTGACCGCCGTCCACTACCGCTCCAAGCCGATATTCACCAACGCGCTGATGGCGGACTATCCGTCGAACGAGCAGAGCGGCTTTTTCTCGATCATCCGCTCGGCGCGCATCTGGGACGACTTTGACAAGTTGGGAATCCCCGGCATCCAGGGAGTCTATTGCCACCCGGCGGCCGCCGGCGGCTTCGGCATGACGGTGATCAGCCTCGAACAACGCTACGCCGGCCACGCGGCCCAGGCGTTGGCGCTGGCCGCGCAGGTCCCCGGCGGCGCATACTATACGAAGTGGATTATCGCGGTTGACGAAGACGTCGATCCGACGGACATCAACCAGGTGATCTGGGCGATGAGCAGCCGTTGCAACCCGATTGAAGATATCGATCTGTTGCGTAACACGTGGAGCACCTGGCTCGACCCGACGCAGAATCCGCCGGAGGAGCGCCCCTACGGCTCCAAGGCGCTGATCAACGCCTGCAAAGAGCACCGCTACCTGCCGGTCTTTTCAAAGCGGACGGCGCTGCGCAAGGAAGTTTACGACCGCGTGACCTCGATGTGGAAGAAGCTCGGCCTGCCGGGCGAGACGCCGGGCGTCAGAGCCTTCGAGCAGGAGAGTAAAGTGGTTTACCACGAGGTGGGCGGATTCGAGCCCGGCAAGCAGCCGGGCGAAGAAACCACGCCACCGAACAAAGGGAAAAAGAGTTAAGTAATAACAGCACGGCCCGCCTGGGGGTCTCTTGTAGGGCCGATGCGTGGGACGAGGAGATGCAAGCGTAGCTCAGAGTTACTATCTGTCCCTGGGGGCAGCGTAACAACGACGTATCGCGTCGGCCCGGAAAGAGATTCCCAGGCGGGCTGACGGTGGATGGGCTTTTCTTAGCGTCCTGTAAAGGAGAGAGCGGGAGAGGGGAAGTTAGCGAATAGCCTCTTCCCCTCTCTCGTTGGTTCTGATTCGCACCACCTCGTCCACATTCGAGACAAAAATTTTCCCGTCACCGATCTTTCCCGTCTGCGCGGATTCCAGGATCGTCTCGACGATCTTCTGGACCATTTCATCGGGCGCCAGAATTTCGATCTTCACCTTTGGGAGAAAGTCAACGCTGTACTCGGCCCCGCGATAAAGCTCCGTGTGGCCCTTTTGCCGGCCAAAGCCCTTCACCTCGGTGATGGTCATGCCCGAGATTCCGATCGAGGTAAGTTTTTGCTTCACCTCATCCAACTTGAACGGTTTGATAATGGCTTCGATCTTCTTCATGACATCCTCCTCTTGCTTCGTGCTCGTTCTTCGTCTTCGTGACGCGCGCGGATCACGACCACGAACACGATCCTAGATATCGAAGTACAGCGCGAACTCATACGGATGGGGCCGGAGCCGTATGGCATCGACCTCTTTCTTTCTCTTGTACTCCAGCCAAACCTCGATCACGTCCCTGGTAAACACGTCCCCCT
>MGSS01000069.1 GCA_001798595.1 Deltaproteobacteria bacterium RIFCSPLOWO2_12_FULL_60_19
GATCGGGTCGTGGACGGCGCCGAAGGCGATGTCTTTGAGATTGATGATCGCGATGTCGGCCTTCGCGCCTTTTTGTAGCCGGCCCAGGTCGTCTCTGCCGACGAGCTTCGCGCCGCCCAACGTCACGGCGTTGAAGACATCGCGCGGATGACCGGCGGTGAAACTCTTCTCCGCCACTCTTGAAGCAAGGGAAGCGTAGCGCATGTCTGAGATAATGTCCTTGGGGAAGGTGTCCGTGCCGATCCCCATGTTGATTCCAGACCTGAGATACTTGTCGAACGACTCCATCACGATGCCCAGCTTCAGATATTTCAATGGGCTGTAGGCAACGGATGCGCCGGAGTCGGCGATAATCTTCAAGTCGTCGCCGTAGGGATAGGAAAGCCAGCTATGGCCGCTGATGAAGATGCAATGGGAAAGCGACACTTCCGGGTCGAGAAAGCCGATCTTCTGCAGCAGTTCGATCGGTGTGCAGCGGTGGCGCTGCATCACGGTGTGGAATTCGAACAGATTGATCGTCGCGTGAATCTGCACGCGCGCGCCGATATCTTTGGCGGCCTTTCGGGTCTCCTTTAAAAGCTCCGGCGTGCAGGTGTCCACGTGGCCGGGAAACAGCATGGTTCCCATGCGTCCGCTACAAGCGCCGTTGAAGTTTTTGGCGAAGGCGACGGCGCGCTTCAGCCCTTCGCTCCCCCGCGCATCGTCCCAATCGTATTCCAACCGACCTTCACGGTCCTGGAAGAAATTCACGTTTTTGTAGCTCGGCCCGGTGTAGCAGCGGATTCCGACCGCGTCCACCATCGCCACATAGCGCTCGGGCTCGGCGCCGGGCCCGCCGATCTCCAGGGTGGTTGTGACGCCGCTCTTTAGCACATGGATCAGCGAGAAGCGCTGGCCGATGTCCACGTCCTTCAAATGCGCGTGTTTCGCGCCTTCGCGGGTCGGCGCGCCGTGGGCGAGATAGTTGGATGCGAAGTAGTCGAGCTTGTTAGCGTCGTTTAGCAGATAGTCGCTGGCGTTGATGCCGGAATGAAAATGGGTGTCGATGAAGCCGGGGGAGACGAGGCATCCCCTGGCGTCGATCTTTTTGTCGACGGGATCGACGTACGACTTGCCCACAAACAGAACGCGGTCATTTTCAAAGACGACGACTCCGTCTTTAATGATCTCGTGTTCTTTGCCGTCGAAGCCGACGACATATCCGCCTTGAATGAGCGTCTTCATTTCTCAGTCCTTTCTCTAGCTGTAAGTTCCGTTCCGTGCCCAGCGAATGTAATGCTCCACACCGCGGACCGGATCGTACTCCGGCGCGAAGCCGGTCTCTTCGCGGATCCGTGAGATATCGACGCAGGCGTCGATGTCCATCGGAGTCTTGGTTGACGTCAACGGCCCCGGGCCGTCGCCGAGGTGAATTTCGGTTTTCGGCAGCAATTTTTTTATCGCGTCGGCGAACTCGGAGAGGCTGACCAGCCTGCCGAAGCCGACGTTGTAGATGCGATGGCGCAAGGTTTTCGCATTTAGCAGCAGCATGACCGCCCGCGCCGCATCTTTGGCGTAGATAATGTCGTGGGCTTCAGCCGGGTCCTGGTTTTCCAGCGCAATCGGAAGGCCCCTTGCGGCCTTTTCCACCATGTGGCCGGCGAGGTTTCGCAGTCCTTGATACAAGGGGCCGTACATGCGGGTAGCGCGAGCCGAAATCACCTCCATGCCGTATTCTTTGCAGTACATGAGGCTAATGATTTCGCCGGCCTTTTTTGTTCCCGGAATAAAACGATCGGAAGTAATCAGGAGCTTTTCCTCTTCTTTGTGCGGCTGAGCGGTCTTCATCCCCTGGTACACCGCTTCGGAGCTGATAAAGATCACCCGCTTGATCTCAGCCGTCCGGGCTGATTCGAGCACGTTGATGGTCCCTTTGATGTTTACATCCATCGCCTCGTAGAGCGAGGTGCTTCCCTTCTCTGAGCGGACCGCGGCGTGAACGATGCTCGTGACGCCGAAATCACCGACTGCTTGCGAGACCCTATCGAGAGAGGTTATGTCGAGCGGAATGATGGAGAGGTTTTTGTCCACAAACGGCGCCAGCAGGTTGGGAACCTGCGCGTTCCGGTTCCTGGTCGCCACGACCGCTTCGCCGGCCTCGCAAAGAATTCGCGCGAGATTGGCGCCGAGAAATCCCAACCCGCCGGTGATCAGAATCATGCAAAATCCCAGGCAGCAGCCAACCTACAAACGAATCAGCTCGTCGCCGACTCTGTTCAACCGCTGATTGCCTTTTTCGGTGATGAGATAGGTCTCGCCCCAGAGCAGCGAGTGATCGTCGAGGATCGGCCAGGGGTGGACGATAAAGACCATCCCGGGAGCGATCTCCGTCTCGTTCTGCGGCGACGGGCGGTCCTCGACCATGTCGATGCCGACGATGTGGCCGTAAACCGGGGTGCAGCCGAGCCCTGAGTTTTTAACCGATTGCTCCATCACGCTCATCGACTTCGAAACTTTGTATCCCGGCTTCAAATACGGCAGCGCCTCCTTGATTGCGCGGACCGCCCCCTGATGCAGCTTCACCAGTTTGGCGTCCGGTTTCCCCAACGAGACGGCGCGCGCCAGTTGCGTCCAGTAGCCGCCGTAGTTGGCGGTCAGCTCCGTGAAGACCATGCCCTTTTTATGGATCTTGCGTGACGACGGCACGTAGGCATCGACCTTGGGCCCCTGGGAGATGATGTTAAAAGTTTTCTCTACGCCGTTGCTCTTGAGAAGATAATCCATCCGCGCCATCACGTCCCACTCGGTTTTCCCCGGCTTGATCTGCTTGATCCCTTCGATGAATGCCCGATCCACCAGCGCCGCCGATCGCTTCACCAGCTTGACTTCCTCCGGCGTCCGGTAGGCGCGCAATTTTTTGAGCGTCGGGCCGAACTCTTTGAGCGTGACGCCCGGAAACATCTCTTCGAGCCGTTGGCCCCAGAGGAATGGAAAGTTATGTAGCCCGTCGATGCCCAGGGTCGCCCGGGCAAGATTTTTCTCCTGCAAAACGTCCGTCAAGCTCTGAAAAAAATTATTGCTGAGCCGCAGATCGGAGGCCCAAGAATGCTTCGCCGCCCTCATCGCTTGAAAGCGCGACTCCACAAGCAGGATAGGGGGTTGATCCTCCCGGCGAAAAAAGATCAGGACGAGCGGAATGTTGATGTTGGGAAAGTCGGTCAGAAAGCGGAAAGCCGCGCCGTCTCCGCGCACGGCGCTGGACCCGCGAACGATCAGCGCGTCGATGCCTTGCTCGGCCATCTGCTGACGAACGATCCGGAAGCGGCTCTCTTTTTCCTTATCTGACAGGAACATTCCCGTAGCCTCCTGTTTCTTCCGCTCTCAGAGCGGCCACCGTTCAAGGCGATACGCCTGGTCCCAGAAGAGAAACTCATAACGGCTGCTGAGAATAAAGTGAGATTGCATAAGCTTTTTCTCGCCGGCGGTCGCGCTCTTCCCGAGTTGATCCATCAGCCGGATCTGCTCGCGCACCGGCTTCCAATACTCCTCCGAGGCGTACGTCTCGATCCACTCGCGATAGATTTTCGGCCGCTTCGGGCGGTTGCGGTAGAGCCGCCTGCCCACCTCGCTGTAAATCCAATAGCAGGGAAGAACGGCGCCGACAATCTCCCCGAGGCTGCCGCCGCGCGCGACGGCCTGAAGGTGCCGTGTGTAGGCTTCCGTAATCGGGCCCTTCGGCGTCGCGTCAAGCTGCTTCTGCGAGAAGCCCAGGCTTTTTCCAAACGTGGCGTGAAAAGTTCTCTCAACCTCGACCGCGATCAGCGCGTGGCGGGTGAAAACCTCCAGAGTTTGCAGATCGGGGGACTTCGCCCCGCCGAGGCAGAGCACCTGGGCGAAATCGAGGAGGTAAACGTAATCTTGCCGCATAAAATAAACAAAACGATCCATCGGCAGGGTGCCGGCCTGAAGCTCGTCGAGAAAGGGATGAGTGTAAATGGCGCGCCAGATTTTATCTGAGCGGCGCTGCAACAATCGGCTGAACGGCGCGGCCACTTCAAGCTTCCTGAAAGCGGGTTTTTGCCGGACTAAGGAAAAACCAATTCGCTCTTGCTCGCGGCTTGCAGTTTAAACGAAATCTTTCTATAACATAGCGGCCAACCGTTGTCACTCTTGTTGCCGCAACGACGACATCGCGGCGGGAGCGGAAAGGGAGAGCGATGAAGAAGAAGATTCGAACGCGCGTGAACGGCAAGAAAGTCGAGATGGAGGTTGCCACCAACCGTCTCATGATCGACTTCCTGCGTTACGATCTCGGGCTCACCGGAACGAAGGAGGGTTGCAGCGTCGGCGTCTGCGGCGCCTGCACCGTCTTGATGGACGGAGAGATGATCAGCTCGTGCCTTGCACCCGCCGTGTTTGCCGACGGCCACGACCTCACCACGGTCGAGGGGCTGGCAAAAGACGGCGAGCTCCACCCGGTGCAAAAGAGCTTCATCAAATACGGCGGCTTCCAGTGCGGCATCTGCACCCCCGGCCAGGTCGTGGCCGCCAAGGCGTTGCTCGACAAGGTGCGCAAACCGAATGAAGAGCAGGTCAAAGAGTGGATGATGGGGAACCTGTGCCGCTGCACGGGTTACTACAAGATCATCGAGTCGATTCAAAAAGCGCACCAGTTCGCCAAATAGAGGATAGAATCATGCAACCCTTTGAATACCGCACGCCCAAGAGTCTCAAAGAAGTCCAGCAGGATCTCAAACAGTTTGGAACCGATGCCAAGCTCGTCGCCGGCGGGACGGCGCTTATCATCATGATGACGCAGCGTCTGGTGCGGCCCACCTGTCTCATCAGCCTGCGTAACGTGCGCGGTCTCAGCGGCGTCGGCGAAAAAAACGGCGCGCTCAGCATCGGCGGCCTCACCACGCACCGCGCCGTGGAGACCTCGCCGCTGGTCCGGCGTAAGTTGCCCGTGTTGGCCGAAACCTACCGCCATGTGGCGACCATTCGGGTGCGCAATATGGCGACCGTCGGAGGTGGTCTTGCCCATGCCGATCCCAACCAGGATCCGCCGCCGGCGTTGATTGCTCTCGGCGCAACCTTGAAAGCAAGCTCGGCCGACGGCAGCAGAGTGATTCCGCTCGAAGAGTTTTTTACCGACTATTATGAGACCGTGCTGAAACCGGATGAAGTGATCACGGAGATTTCGGTTCCGCGCCTGCCGCCGAACAGCGGCGCGGCTTATCTCAAATTTTTGCCGCGCACGGCCGACGATTACGCGACGGTCTCCGCGGCGGCCGTGGTGACGCTCGACCGGTCGAAGAAAATCTTCTCCGACGTTCGCATCGCGCTGGGAAGCGTCGGCACCACGCCGATCCGCGCGCGCGACGCCGAGGCGGTGTTGCGCGGGCAGCCGGTCAAGGCCGAGGCGCTGCGCGAAGCCGCCGAAAAGGCCAAGCAGGCGGTCGATCCGCTAAGCGATTTTCGCGGCTCTGCGGCCTACAAAAAAGAGATGGCGGGCGTGTTCGTCCGGCGGGCTTTGGAAAAAGCCCTGGAGGGGCTCGTCAGACTGGCGAAGGCGACGCCGAGCCGGCCGGCGGGCAAAAGGAAGAATAAATGAAGTTCACTCAACGGGCGGTCATTCCGGTGGCGCGCGGCCCGCTCTGGGACTTTCTCATGGACGTGCCCAAGGTGGCAAAGTCGCTCCCCGGTGTGGAAACGGTAACTCCGATCGACGGCACGACCTATCAAGGAACGTTGAAGGTGCGCGTCGGGCCGATCTCGCTCAACTTGCAGGGGAAAATCATCGTCGAAGAGCGTGACGCGGTGAATTGCAAGGCTTCGCTGCGGGCCGAGGCCAACGACCGCATGGCTGCGGGGGCCGTGAAGGGCAAGACCACTATGGAGCTTAAAGAGATCGGCCCGCACGAAACCGAGCTGCTGGTGGAGACGGATGTCAATATTCTGGGCAAGATCGGCGAGTTCGGCCAGCCGATTATTCGCAAAAAAGCGGATCAAATGCTTCAGGAGTTTGTCAACAATATCAAGAAGCAGCTAACTCAGAGTTAGCGGCGTGCGCTGGTTCCTCTCCTCCTTTTCCAATCCCCCGGATATTGCGTCATAGCAGGCCTGGCTCAGTTGCTTGCGGCCGGCCGAGTCATTGTTGTAGCGCGTGGTGTCGATCGGCGGGTGAATTTTGATCGTCACCTCGATCCGCCGATGCGACAGTAAGTTCCAGAAGTGGCTGGCGAAGTCCATATCGCCGTACCAATAAAGGTTGTCCCGATTGGCGCTGGAAACGGCCTCGCCGTCGATGCGGCGGTAGCTGATGGTCAGGGGGACGATCTCGACACGGGCGCGCAGAGCGGCGGCGAACGGGGCGGTTTGAAAGGGCAGCAGCCGGTCGCCGTTGGTGGACGTTCCCTCGGGAAACATTAAAATATTCGCTTTGTGACGCAGTCTCCCGACGATCTGTTCTACCGCCCGAGGGATCCTGTCTTTGTGCTGCCGGTCGATATACACGGTTCCGCACAGGACCGTCCACTGACCGATGATGGGCCAGCTTCTCACCTCTTTCTTGGAAACGTAGATCACCGGGAACAGGCTCCCCAAGACCATGCCGTCAAGATAGCCCAGGTGGTTGCTGGTAATAAACGCGCTCCGGTGATCGACCAGGTCGCGACGACCTTCAAGAGAAATCCGCACGCCCAGTATCGTTCTCAGCAGAGTGGTAAATTGTTGCGTGACGCGGGTGACGATTCTCCACCGCTCCGACGGGCGCCACACCGAGGCCCAGACGTGGCCGAGGGCGACCAGAAGAAAAAAGGCGAGCCACAGACATATGATAGCAGCGAGTTTAACGACCCTCATGTATACCTTGGGAGCGAGAGGCCAAATCGCTTGAGAAACTCATCGCTCGCCTGAGCGGCGTCTAATAGCAGAAAGAGATCGGTCGTGCCAAACTCGAGATCCAGGGCCGGCGGGCCGCAGACCAACGAACCCACTCGCAGGTATCCTTTGATGAGACTCGGCAGTCGCACGAACAGCGCCTCTTTGTCGCCGATGGGCGCGTTTTCGTCCAAGCCGGCGAACGCCTTCTCCGGCAGAGGTTGGACGCGAAGGTTGTCGGGCGCGTAGTAATCTTGCTTGAGCAAAGAAAAGAGCGGGCTGACTTCGCGCGGCTCGGTCGTCAAGATGCTGCCGCAGCCGAAAAGATAGCGAACCCGATGGGTCTTCACATACCCTGCAATGGCCTGCCACATGAGAGGGATGAGGCCTCGATCGCGATAGTCCTTGTGGGCGCAGGAACGGCCGAGCTCCAACAGCTCCCCGTCGACCTTTTTGATCTTCTCTAAGTCGAACTCCCTTTCGGAGTAAAAGCCGAAGTTTTTTCGGGCCGCCGAGCCGAGCATCAATCGGTAGGTTCCGACCACGTTCCCGGTCTTCCCCTCCCGCACGATGAGGTGGTCGCAGATGGGATCGAAGTCGTCGATGTCCAGACCGCGCGCGTAGGAGGACTGGAGCCCCTTGTTCATCTCCACGTTGAACACCTCAAACCTGAGTCTCTGGGCTTGACGGATGTCGTCCGGATCGCGCGTGATCTTTATTTCAAATTCGCTCATCTTATCAACGGTGGCGCCAGCGGGGCTTTCGCTTTTCCAGAAATGCCTGAACGCCTTCTTCGACGTCTTCGGTTTTTAAAAGTTCGTCTAGATAAAGCTCCTCGGATCTCCGGAGCGCCGCGGAAAAATCTTTGGCGGAGATTTCTCTCAATCCCTTAAGCGCGATGCGCAAGACGGCGCGGCTTTTTCCTTTGAGATCGTCCAACAGCGTCTCGACGACCTGGCTCAATTCCGACGCCGGCGCGACGCGGTTGATCAGTCCCATCGCCAGCGCCTCTTGAGCCGTCAGCGTCTTGCCGGTGAGAATGAGCTCTGCCGCCCGGTGATACCCGATCTGCGACGGAAAGCGGGCGAGGGCCACGGGAGGATAGCAGCCGACGTGAATCTCCGGCGTCGCGAAGGCACTTTCCTCCGAAGCCAAAATAAGATCGCACGAGCTTGCCAGCTCAAAGCCCCCGCCAAGACAAGCGCCCCGGACAACCGCCACGGTGACTTGAGGGAGAGCGAGGAGGGTGCGGATCGCGCCGTGGACGGCCTGCAACATCTCCGGAACCTTCTCACGGGCGTGGTCCTTCACATCGACGCCGGCGGAAAAGGCCCGATCGCCCGCGCCCCGGATCGTCACGATGTCGATCCCGTCGTCTCCTGCCAATGAGTCTAAGCTCTCTTGCAGCTGCCTCAACGTCGTCAGGTCGAGGACATTCAGGGGAGGGCGATCGACCGTCAGCCACGCGGTCCGGTCTCGTCTGTCCAGCAAGAGGCTCATCCGGCCGTCGAGAGGCCGCTTTTTGGTCTCTGCGTCACAGTTTTCCAGCCCGTCGCTCCTGGCATGCGGTGTCGAACCATGCAGATCGTCCATTTTTAAACTACGAGGGCGATTTTTACAAGAGAGGTCGCAAAGCTTTGTGCAGTTTGACAAACAGGCTCGGAAAGCATTACACTAAAACGGCTTTTTGTTAAACAGTAAGGAGGGTGTTATGAAAAGACCACGCGTGTTGATCGTTCTGATGGTCTTGTGGCTTGCGCTCTTCGGCATACCCTGGAAGGCGCTGGCAGGCCAGGATGAATACGACGACAGCCAGTCTCACCCACTTAGAGTTCTGTCCTACGCGGTTTACCCGGCGGCTTTGGTTGCAGAATGGTTTATCTTCCGACCGATCCACTTTCTGGTCGGCGCCACCAAACCGCAGGAGTATGTCTTCGGCCATAAGCCCCATCCTCCGCTGTTGGCCGATCCCCAGCCCGATCACAATTACGGCATGAGCACGCCGCCGCCGGCCCGGGCGCCGGAGAAACCCAAGATCGTTCAGCCTCCGGCGCCGGCCTCGGAGAGGGTCACCGTCAAAGAGGTGCCGGTAATTAAGACCGTGTACCAGGAAGTGGAGAAGATCGTCGAGGTCGAGAAAGTCGTCTTCCCCGATATCGCATTTCGCGCCAACTCCACCGATTTGACCGATCTCGGCAAGGGCAAAGCCTATCTGGTCGCGCAAAAGCTAAAGGAGAATTCCGATGTCGTCGTGGCGATCGAAGGCCACGCCGACGCGGTGGGAAGCGACGATTTTAACCAGAAACTCGCGCTCAGGCGCGCGCAGAGAGTGATGGCGGAGCTGACTCAGCTGGGGGTCGATGCCAACCGGTTGTCGATCGCCAGTTTCGGCGAGTCCAAGCCGCTGATCGACCAGCAAACCGACTGGGCCCATGCGGTCAATCGACGCGTGGAGTTTCGAGTGACAGCTCGTTGATCACCGGCCCATCCATCGTACCAAGGCCCAGTCCGGCGTTCCGGCTGGGCCTTTTTTTCACCTGTTATTTCATCCTGCCATGGCCTACCAACCGAAAGATGCCTTTTACCGCAAGGCCAAGAGAGAGGGATACCGCTCGCGCGCGGCCTACAAGTTGTTGGAGCTCAATCGACGTTTTCGCGTTATCAAGCCGGGAGATCGCGTGGTGGATCTCGGCGCGGCTCCGGGCGGATGGTTGCAGGTCGCCGCTGAGCTGGCCGGGCCGAAGGGCAAGGTGGTAGGCGTGGACCTCCAGCTGATCACGCCCTTCCGCGAGCCGAATCTGATCGTGCTGCAGGGCGACATCACGACTGAAGAATGCATCGAGAAAATCCGGGAAGCATTAGCTGCGCCGGCGAACTGCGTCCTGTCGGACGTATCGCCGCGCCTGACCGGCATTCGCGACGCCGACATAAGCCGGTCGATTGAGCTGGCTCGAATGGCGCTCAAGGCGGCTTGCAGCCTGCTCGCGCCCGGGGGCAATTTTCTCGTGAAGATTTTTATGAGCGAGGAGTTGGGCGCGTTCTCCGCCGGGATCAAGGAGAGATTTCGGTCGGTCGATCGCACGCGCCCGGAGGCGACGCGCAAAGGATCGTCTGAAATTTATCTGTGCGCCAGAAGCTATCGCGGGCCTCAGGCAGGCCGGTGAAGAAGGAGCGTCTGAATCGTGCTCGGAGAAAATCCGTGTTCGTGCTCGTGAGGGGGGCGAACACGAGAGCCCGGAGAACCGCTTCGGCGTGCCACGAACACGAACACGAAATCCGCGCGCCTTGCGCCTCCATTCCTTACTTGACCAACGCCTTTTCCAACTCCTGTGTCCGGGAGAGGCGCTCTTTCGCCCGCCCACGGTGGTAAATCATTGCGCCGGCTGAAAGCGCGCAGATCGCGCCGGAAAGGGTAACGGCCCACGGGGTTCCCGTCACCGAAGCGACGCTGCCGATGAACAGCGTCCCAAAGGACCAAAGACCTTTGTCCATAAAGAGGAGACTCAGGGTGCGTCCCAGAAGGTGGGGCGGGGTTTCCATCTGGATGGTGGCGTTGGCCGTGGCGCGGAGCGCGATGTGGCTGGCGCCGACCATCAGCAGGCAGAGGCAGGAAACGAGCATCGAACGCGAAAAGGAAAAAAGTATCAAGAAAAAGGCGAAGGCGAAAACGCCGGCCGTCGTAACGTCGCTCCGCCTGCGGATATTGCCCAAAGAGGCGAGCAGGAGCGCCGCGACGACCGCGCCCAAGCCGGGCGCCGCCACGAGAAATCCAAAGCCGGCAGGGCCGACGTGCAGAACGTCGCTGGCGAAGACCGGGAGAAAGCGCGAGTACGGAGAGCCGACGAGCGCGACCACGTACATCAGAAAAAACGCGCCGAAGACTTCCCGGTTGCTTCTGACATAGTTGTAGCCCTCGATCACCTCCTGCCAAAAATTTCCCTCCCGCTCATCCCGGCGCCAGGCCGGCAGTTCCATCATCACCAGCGAAATGATGATCGCGAAGAAGCTCACGGCGTTGACGAACAGGCAGCCGGCCACTCCGATCACGCTGATCAGCACCCCGGCCAACGAGGGACCCACGAGCTTGCTCAGATTCACCACCGAGGAGTTGAGCGCGATGGCGTTCATCAATTCGTCGCGCGGGACGAGCGCGTTAATCAGCGACTGGCGCGCGGTCTGGTTCAAGGTGTTGACCGTTCCGAGAAACAGCACGAGAACGACGACGTGCCAAAACTGAATGAGATCGAAATAAACCAGGGCCCAAAACGCGACGGCCTGGAGCATGGCGAGAACCTGGGTGATAAGCAGCAGCCGGCGGCGGTCGAGGCGGTCCACCATAGCGCCGCCGATGGCGCTTAGGAACAGGCGCGGAGCTGCCTGACAGAAACCGATAATGCCGAGGAGAAAAGGCGAGTTGGTCAGCGTCCAAACCAGCCAGCTCTGGGCCATCGCCTGCATGAAATCTCCCGTGTGGGAAAAGACGGTGCCGATGAACAGCAGGCGGTAGTTGCGAAAACGGAGCGAGCTTAAGATCTGGGAAAAACGGGAGCGTCGCCGGTCGGTGTCGGCCATTATTCCACCGTGACGCTCTTGGCGAGATTGCGCGGCTGGTCCACGTCCGTTCCGCGCTGCACCGCCGCGTGGTAGGCGAGCAACTGGAGGGGAATGGTGAGCACCACGGGCGTGAGATAGTGCGAGGCTTCGGGAACGATCAGCGTGCGATAGGCGGCGGCCCGAACCGCCTGATCGTCGTGGTCAGTCAGGGCAATGACCTTCGCCGCTCTGGACTCCACTTCCTTGAGATTCCCCAGAGTCTTTTGAAAATAGCGGTCGCGCGGCAACAGGACCACCACCGGCATCTTCTCGTCGATCAAAGCGATCGGGCCGTGCTTCATCTCGCCGGCGGGATACCCTTCCGCATGGATGTAAGAGATTTCCTTGAGCTTCAGCGCGCCTTCGAGAGCGATCGGATAGTTGATGCCCCTGCCGAGGTAGAGAAAGTCGGAGACGCCGCTCAAATCCTGCGCCAGACGCTGCACCTCGCTCTCCAGCTTCAACGCTTCTTCGACCGCGTGGGGAAGATGCAGCAGGTCTTCCAGCAGCCGTTTCGCCTCGGCCTTGGCGAGGTGGCCGTTCAGCCGCCCCAGGCCGATCGCCAGGAGATAGAGAGCGGTCAACTGGGAGGTGAAGGCCTTGGTGCTGGCGACGCTGATCTCGGGACCGGCGTGCGTGTAAAACACGCCGTCGGATTTACGCGCGATGGAGGAGTCCACCACGTTGCAGATGGAGAGGACCCGCGCCTTTTTCTCCCGCGCCATCTCGACCGCGGCGAGCGTGTCGAGGGTCTCGCCGGACTGGCTGATGAGCAGGAGCAGCGAGCGGGAATCGATCAGCGGGGCGCGGTAGCGAAATTCCGATCCGTAGTCCGCCTCCGCCGGGATGCCGGCAAGCTCTTCGAGCATGAATTTTCCCACCAGGGCGGCGTGCCAGGCGGTGCCGCAGGCGACCAGGTAGATTCTCTTGATCCGGCGCGCCTGTGCCGCGCTGAGCGAAACACCATCCAGGGAGACCGTGCCGTCTTTGAGCGAGATCCGTCCGCGGAAGGTGTCGGTGATCGTCCGCGGCTGTTCGTAGATCTCTTTGAGCATGAAGTGGGGATAGCCGTCTTTACGCGCCGCCACGGCGTCCCAGGTGATTTCCTTCACCGGCCGGCTGACCGCCTTACCCTTCTCGTCGAAGATGCGAAAGCTTCCCGCCCTGACCTCGGCCACCTCGCCGTCGTCGAGGAACGTCACCTTGCGCGTGTGGTCGAGAAGGGCCGGTATGTCGGAGGCGATGAGCGTCTCGCCGTCGCGCGAGCCGAGGACGATGGGAGTGGAGTTCTTCGCCACGATCAGCCGTTCTGGGTCTTTCTGGTTGATAAAGACCAACGCGTAGGAGCCGCGTATTTCGCGCAGGCTCTGCCGGACGGCCGTGAGAAAGTCCGTTCCCTTTTGCACCTTTTCGTTTACTAGATGGGCGACGATCTCCGTGTCGGTTTCGGACACGAACTTCGCGCCTTTGCCGAGGAGCTGCTCTTTTAGCTCCAGATAGTTCTCGATGATGCCGTTGTGGACGACGACGATGCTGCCGGCGCGATGGGGGTGGGCGTTCGCTTCGGAAGGCCTGCCGTGAGTTGCCCAGCGGGTATGGCCGATGCCGACGCTGCCCGCGACCGGTCGCTGCCGGAGGGCGGTCTCCAGGTTGGCTAATTTTCCCTGGCAGCGGCGCGTGACGATCTCACCGTCGGAAAAAACGGCGAGCCCCGCGGAATCGTAGCCTCGATACTCAAGCTTCTTGAGACTCTCTAAAATAATCGGCGCCGCCTGGCGCGGGCCGATGTATCCGACGATGCCGCACATCAGGCTTTCACCTTTCCCATCTTGCGCCGCTTTTGCTCGGTCCATCCCTCGCGCGCTCTCTCCACCCGCTCGTTGTAGACCAGCGCGCCCGCCGGCACGTCGCGCCTGACGGTCGTCGCCGTCGCCACGTAGACGTCGTCGCCCAGCCGAACCGGCGCGACTAATGTGGTGTCGCTGCCGACCTGCACCCGCTCGCCGATTGTCGTCGGATATTTGGCGAAGCCGTCGTAGTTGCAGGTGATTGTCCCGGCGCCGATGTTGGTTTCGCGCCCGACCGCTACGTCGCCGAGGTAAGTCAAGTGATTGGCCTTCACGCCGTCACCGAGTTTGGCCTCTTTGGTCTCGACAAAATTTCCGATATGAACTTGGCGTCCCAATTGAGTCCCCGGGCGAAGGTGGGCGAAGGGGCCGACGATCGCGCCGTCGCCGACTTTACAATCGGTCAAGACCACGGAAAATCTGAGATGCACGTCATCGGTCAGCTGGGCGTTGGTGAGGTAGGCCGAGCCGTCGATGCGGCAGCGCTCGCCGACAACCGTCTCGCCTAACAGGTGAGTGTTCGGTCCGACAACGGTATCGCGGCCGATCTTGACTCCTTCTTCGATGTAGGTGGTCTCCGGGTCCTTGAGCGTCACGCCGGCGGCCATCCATTTTCGATTGATCTTTTCCTGCACCAGCTTCTCCATAAGCGCAAGCTCCTCTCTCGTGTTGACGCCCATGATCTCCCGCGCGTCCTCCGCCTCAACCGTCCTGACGGGTTCTCTCATCTTAAGCGCCGCGGCCACGATATCCGTGAGATAATATTCGTTCTGCTCGTTGCGGTTGGATAGACTCTCCAGCGCGGCGAAGAGAAAGCGCGGAGAGGCTACGTAGATGCCGGCGTTGATCTCGGCGATTTTCTTTTCAGCCGCCGTCGCGTCGCGCTCCTCCACGATCCGCGCGACCTCGCCTTTGCTGCCGCGCACGATTCTCCCGTAGCCCGCCGGCTCCGGCAAACGGGCCGTCATGAATGTCAGCGTCGCATTCTGCTCTCTGTGGTTGCGCAAGAGCCCAAGCAGAGTAGCTTCGGTGATAAACGGAACGTCGCCGTTCAAAATCAGCAGCTCTCCCGGAAAATCCCGGAAAGTTTTTGCCGCGCAAGCGGCCGCGTGGCCGGTGCCGAGCTGTTGCTCCTGCAAGATCCACGCGACGTCGCTGCCGTCGCAAGCTTGCTTTACCAGCTCCGCGCCGTGTCCCACGACGACGGCGATTTTCTTTGGCGTTAAGCCACGCGCAGCCTTTAGAACATAACTGAGCAGCGGTTTTCCTCCGAGACAGTGAAGGACCTTGGGAAGACGCGACTTCATGCGCTTCCCCAGCCCCGCCGCGAGGATGACGATGCCGAGACTGTTCATAGACTTGTTCGCACGCGAAAAGATTGGGCAAATTATAGCGTAAGTAGGAGGTCAATCAAAGGGAGAAGAATTTATTTAACGTCAACCACGCTGCTTGCAGCGTGGAACCTTTTTATGGGGTTTCCAAAGGGGGCGTTAGCATCCCTTTTGGTCAAGGGCGGGCTTAAAACCCCGCCCGCGAAGTGGCTTCGTTTATTAGCGTTCCGCTGGCTGCATGGGAGTTCGCGGAATGCCCGGCCGCTGGGGATGGCGTTCGCTGCAGGTCTTGATGAAGAACATGAGCAGGGAAATGGAGATAACGATCGAGGCGAGGGTAATGAAAGGTGTGAGAAAGGCGCTCCACCTTTCCTGGCGGCGCTTGGCTTTGAGCGCTTCCAACTCTTCCGGCGATTTTGGCTGGTCCATCCCTAACCTAAACGTCGGTCTCCTCAGGAGCTAGACTTTTACCTTGGTGAACACCTTCAGCGGGTTCTTATTAAAGATCTTGAGCTTGTCCTCGGTGCTGAGGAACGACAGGCTGTCGATCACCGGCAGGACGTCGTCCGAGGGTCTCCCCGTATCGGGCCGGGCAGCGCCGCCGGAGCCGGGGAACTCCGTCCCGAACATCACCTGGTCCACCCCCTTCTGCTTGATTGCTGCGGTCAGGAAATTCTCGTCGTAGGCGCAGCAGTCGTAGTAAAGGTTTTTGCTGAGGTCCTTTTGCGCGATATGATGATCGGTTGGGATGAAGCGATTGAGCGAGCCGCCGCAGTGGCAGATCACAATTCTCAAGCGCGGAAAGCGCTGGAAGACGTCGCTGTGCGACAGAATATGCATCGCGATGAACTCTTCGGTGTAATTGTTCATCTGGTAGTTGTGCGGGATGACTTCGATGCGCGGATCGAAGCTCGTGGAGGGGTGGGCCATGAGCGGCACGTCCAGCTCCTCGGCCTTCTTGTAGAGCGGGTGCCAGTAGGGGTCGTGCATCCCCGGCGCGTCTTTGCGGCCGCTCGGATCGGGATTGACATAGGCGCCGACGAACCCCAGCTCCTTCACGCAGCGCTCCAATTCGGCGATGCAGTTGCTCGTGTCGAGGGCGGCGTTCTGCGGCAGCTGCGCCATGCCGAAAAAACGGTCGGGGTGAAGCTTGACGATGCGCGCGATCACGTCGTTGGTGATGCGGCAGATGTCCTGCTGGAGAAACGGGCGGGTCCAGTGCCACATGGCGACCGGCCGGGGGCCGATGAGCTGGACGTCGATATGCCTCTCGTCCATGCCTTTGAGGTGGCTCTTTTGGGCGTTGGCGAGCTGCTCGTCGGTCATCTCCAGCTTTCTCCCCGGAGTGTTGAGCGAAATCATTCCGCCGAGGTGGCCGCGGAAATGAGGCGGCGTGCTCATGTGGCCGTGAACGTCGATAACTTTGTTGTTCTGGAACATTTTGTCCTCCTCTTTTGGTTTTCTTAGTTCGTATGGTACGCGCTCTCGGGGACGAGCCGTTCCGGTCGACGGCAATAGGTCCCTGCTTTTTCCGATCCTGCACGTTCAGTGCCGTCGTCCTTCACAGCTCGCCCCCTCGATCGGCACGGTATCATGGATTGTCCTCGTACCATGAATAAATCGGGCTAGTCTTCTTCCGGCGCCGGAACTTGATGAGACAACATAATTTCTTTTCTTTTTTTGGCCGACTGCATGATCGCCAGGCAAACTTCTAGCGTCGCCATTCCCCACGGGCCCGTGTGGCGAATGGGCCGGTCGAGAACGACCGCATTGTAAAGCTCCTCCAATTCGGCGCGTCTCGACGTGCTCCCTTCGACAATCGGGACATCCTTGACGCCGTCGTCGCCGTGGACGTAAAGGCCGTGTTGGGACTGGCGGATATCGCCTCTCTCGCAGGAGGCGATGAGAATGCCCAGGTCGTTCGGCACCCACGGCCGCCGCTCGCCGCGGTTGCGGAAAAGCTGGCCCTCCTGAGCGCCGCCGATGCGCATGGCGTCTTTGTCTTCGTTCTCGTTTCGGGTCCCGTCGAGTAACTGTTTGCGGATCGCCGCCCTCTCCTCGTAGGTGTAGCGGCTCCGATTGGTTCCCCACGGCACCAATTCCGACGCCAGAAAATAGCCGTAGCCGTTGTGCACCAGCGTGGCGGGAGTGCCGTCGGCGAATTCCATGAAAGCCGCGTAGTATCCGGGGATAGGCCGGCCGCGAAACCACTGGCCGGTCGTGCCGCGCACGCTCCGGACCATTCCTCCGCCGAGGAGGCGCAGCGTGTCGATCTGATGCGGCCCCTGGCGGTAGGGAACGCCTCCGCCCTGCGAGACGTCCAGCTCTTCCGCCGTCCTCGGTCGCAGCATCCAATCCGTGTACGCAAAGACGTTCACGGCGCAGAGCCGTCCCAGCTCTCCCGACCGGATGATTCTCCGCATAGTCCGGATGTGCGGGCCGAAGCTCTGGGTATGGCCGCAGATGAGCTTGATTTTGTTCTTGTCCGCGGCTTCGATCATCCCTTCGGCCTCGCTGAGCGAAATAGCCATCGGTTTTTCGACCACGACGTGCTTGCCGCGATTGGCCGCGATGATCGTGTGAGGGGCGTGGAACTTATTCGGCGTGGAGATCCAGACGGCTTCGACCTCGCGATCGTCGCAGAGCTTCTCAACGCTGTCGTAGGTCTGCGCGTTATATCTCTTGCGGAAGGTGTCGCGGACGCGCGGATTCACGTCTGCGCCGGCCACCATCTGGATATTGGCGGTGGCTTCCATCGCGGGTAATATCTCCGAGGCGCCGACGCCGATGCCGACGATGCCGAGTTTTAATTTCCGGCCGCCGGACGGCGCTGTGTTTGTTGCGCTTGCCATCGCTCTCTCGATTAATCTCCCGTTACTTAGCAGACTCTCCCCATGCCCTGTCAAGGCCGACGATCTTGCGTTGAGCTCGTCGATTTTTTCCGGCGATTTCGCCCGGTCCGTCGCTAGCAGGGTGCTGAAAAAAGCCACTCGTGCTTCGAGAGCCCTCAGCACGAACGGAAATTCTCCAATGATTTCAGTCCATCCTCCGTTCGTCCTGAGCTTTGTCGAAGGATGAACGGAGTTTTTCAGCATCCTGCTAGGCTAAATGGCGGCTCAACGCGCGGCGGCCGAGCCAAAACATCGCGGCGTCAAAGGCGATCAGCACGATCGCCATCAGCAGCAGCCTTGGCGCGTCCCAGCCGGTGAGAATGAGAGAGCGCATCGCGTCGACCGCGTAGGTCATGGGATTGACGGCGGCGACGGCCCGCATCCAGGCCGGCAGGCTGTCGAGCGGCACGAAGGCGCTGGAGAGGAAGGTGAGGGGCAGAGTGGTGATTCCCATAACGGCGAAAAAGTCGCCGTGGTTTTCCAGCCTGAAGGCGAGGACCAGAGAAATAACCGTCACGCCGAAGCCGAGCAGCAGGCTGATGACCAGCAGGGCGAAGACCCCGCCGACACCGGTGGCGATGCGGACGCCGAAGAGTAGTCCGAGGACGAGCATCAGCAGGCACTGTAGCATGGTGCTGACGTTGACCGCGAGAAAACGGCTGACCAGGATCGATCCGCGCGAGATCGGCGCGCTCATCAGCCTCAGAAGAAAACCGTTTTCTCTCTCGAAGAGCAGCGGAATGCCGCCGGCAATGGAGTTGCCGAAGACCGTGAGCGCCAGGATGCCCGGCAATAGATAGCTCCGATAATCGCCGCCGACCGAATCGCTCGCCAAGCCTTGAAACGCGCCGCCCATAAAGATCAAAAGAATTATCGGGTTGAGCAGCGTGAAGGCGAGGGTAAACGGCTCGCGCTTGAGGTGCAGCATCCAGCGTCTGAATTGCGCGTTGGTTTCCTGAAAAAACTCAGCCATCGTTCTCACCCCCGCGCGCGAAGGCGCGCCCGGTAAAGTGGAGGAAAACTTCGTCCAGTCCGGGGCGGCTGTAGGCGATCGACTCCAGGGGAATTTTCAGCGACGCGGCGGCCTCCAGAATTTTGGGCAGCGCGGCTTCGTTATTATCCACGTAGAGTTTGAGGATGGCGCCGTCCTTGACGGCCTTGCGAACCATGGAGAGCCTGGCCGCCGCCGTTTCCAGTGTCGCGAGCCATTCTCCGCTCGCCTCTTTCCCGCGTGCGACCTCCACTGACACGATCTCCCGTTTGAGTCGGCCCTTAAGCTCGGCGGGCGATCCCAGGGCGGCGATTTTACCGTGGTCGATGATCGCCAGCTCGTCGCACAGCCTCTCCGCCTCGTCCATGTAGTTGGTGCAGAGAAAGATCGTCGTCCCTTCCTCTTTGAGCCGCAGAATGTGATTCCAGACATCGCGCCGCACCTCGACGTCGAGACCCAACGACGGCTCGTCGAGAATGATGACCGGCGGGCGGTGAATCAGCCCGCAGGCAAGATCGAGTTTTTTCTTGGTTCCGCCGGAGAGATGGCGCGCGCGGCGATCCTCGAGGCCCGCCAATCCGACCAACGCCAGCGCGTCCCGGATTCTCAACTGACGCAGGGCCGCAGGCACGTGATAGAGATCGGCGTAGTACCTCAGGTGCTCCAGCGGCGTGAGGTAGGGATCGACCGTCAGCTCTTGCGAAATATATCCGACGAGACTGCGGGCCTTCGCCGGGTCGGTCAGGACGTCGACCCCGGCCACTTCCGCCTTGCCGCCGTCGGGGCGAATCAGCGTGGCAAGAATCTTTACCGTCGTCGTTTTGCCGGCGCCGTTGGGTCCGAGCAGGCCGAAGATCTTTCCGCCTTTGACCTCCAGCGAAATCCCGTCGAGCGCCGTGACGATGCCGTAGGCTTTGCTGAGATTCTCTATGCGGACGACCGGCTCGGACATAGTAAACGAAAATCATATTATGGGCTTGCCGCGAAGTCCACCGCCCCCGGGGAAAAAAGTCTTGTTAATAGGAGGGAATTCGTTTAGAACCAGGGCATGCCGGGGCGGAGTCTTGTGATCGACGTTCATCATCATTGGATGCCCGAAGAGCACTACCGGCGGCCGGAGCTTTACGTGCGCCAGAACGAAGAGGTGATCCACGAGCCCGACCGCTTCCGCATCCAGCGCGCCGGTGTGCAGCTCTTCTCGCCGCCCAAAATGACCGCGCGGCTCGACGAGCAGATCCGGGCGATGGATCGCGCGGGGGTGGATCGGGCGGCGCTCCACGTCGGCGTTTGGCTCGATTGGCTGGATCTCAAAGCGGCGCGGCTGATCAACGCTCGGATGGCGGAAGCCGCGGCGCGCTATCCGGGCCGCATCATCCCTCTGGCGCACGTGCCGCCGCTCGAGCCCGACGCGGCGCGGGAGCTGAAGCGGGCGGTGGCGGATCTGGGATGCAAAGGCGTCGCCATCAACACGCATGTCGGCGGCGTGCTGCTCGACGACGAGAAGATGCATCCCTTCTATCGGGCGGTGTCGGAGCTGGACGTGCCGATTCTCGTCCATCCTGCGGCGGAGATTCCTCTGGCCCACCCTCACGGCATGGAGCAGTTCAACCTCACGCGCAATCTCGGCCGCGCGTTCGACACCACGATCAACATGGCGCGCCTGACGCTGGGCGGCACCCTCGAGCGGTTTCCGAATCTGCGGTTTGTCTTTTCGCACCTCGGCGGGGCCTTCTTCGCGATCAAGAACCGTCTCAACCCCGCGTACTTCGACAAGCGCGCGAAGGGCTTTTTCGACAAGTACAAACGGCGCATCTTCATCGACACGGCGCCGCCGTTCTGGAGTCCGGAGGAGATTCGCTTCGCCGTCAGGATGATGGGCGAGAATCAGGTGCTCATGGGGAGCGATTTTCCGACCATCGACCGCCTGCGGGACGCGGTCAAACTCGTGCGGCAAGCGAAGACGACGGCGCTGGTGAAAAAAAAGGTGCTCGGCGCCAACGCGCAGAAGCTGTTCCGCTAGGAGAGAATGGTCATGGCAGAGCCCGAGACTCCGGAGAGCAAACAGGACAACTGGTGGGAGTTTTGCCCGGTCTGCGGCGCCAAGCTCGTCAACCAGAAGTGCCGCTTTGTCTGCTCCAATTCCAAGTGCCATTATTTTCAAAGTTGCAGCGAGTTCGATACCTAATTCCATTCCTTCTATGTCTAAAAGCGTAGGCATTGTGATCATCGGCAACGAGGTCCTGTCGGGAAAAACCCAGGACACCAACTCCCATTTCTTGTGCAAAGAGCTGCGCGCGCTCGGCGCCGAGGTGCGGCGGATCTTGGTGATCCCGGATGAGATCGAGTTGATCGGCCGCGAGGTTGCCGGCTTCGCGCGCGACTTCGATTTCGTTTTCACCACCGGCGGCGTGGGGCCGACCCATGACGACGTGACGATGGCGGGGATCGCGCACGGATTCGGCGTCAAAGTCGTCCGCCATCCGGAGCTGGAGCGGGCGTTGCGCGAACGGCACGGGAGCAATATCAATGAGGCGAGACTGCGGATGGCCGAGGTCCCGGAAGGGGCCGCGTTGGTCGGCGGGGGCGCCGTGCAAACCGCAGTGGTAAAATTCCGCAACGTCTATATTTTCCCCGGCATTCCCAAGATTCTCTACGAGCGCTTTGAAATCATCAAAGAGACATTCCGCGACGCGCCCTACTTTCTGAAAGTGGTCTATGTGAGAGAAGGGGAGGGCGTGATCGCTTCGATCCTCAACAACCTCCTCGCCGGTTTTCCCGAGCTGCTGCTGGGCTCCTACCCGGTGCTCGACAATCCCGATTACAAGGTGAAGGTGACCCTGGAATCGAAAGACTCAAGCTATCTCACTCGGGCTTTCGAGCGTTTCCTCCAAACGCTGCCCGCGGGCGCGGTCCACCGGATCGAATAAAGTTTAAGCGATGGAAGGAAAGCGGCCCTATCGATACGCTGCCGGCTTATAAACGGGCTCCGCTCCCTCCGTTTCCCGGCATGATCGCGGCCTTGGGGCCGGGCGTCGTTTTCATGGCGCTGGCGCAGGGCAGCGGGGAGCTGATCTGGTGGCCCTATATCATCGCCAAGTACGGCCTCACTTTTCTGTTTCTGCTGCTTCCCGCCTGCCTGCTCCAGTTTCCCGTCACTTACGAGATCGGCCGCTATACGATGCTCACGGGCGAAAGCATCTTCCAGGGGTTCATCCGTCTCAACCGGAGGTTCGCTCTGCTGCTTTGGATCTTGATGACTCTTTCGTTTCTCTGGTTCGGCGCGTTTGCCGCGGCCGGCGGGACTTCACTTGCCGCGCTGACCGATTTTCCTTCAGGCTGGGACCGGCGCGGCCAGACGCTTTTTTGGGCCTACCTCTCGATCGCGCTCTTTGTCTCGGCGATTCTATTGAGCAAAGTGATCTACCGGCTGGTCGAAGGCTTCATGTGGGCGGTCGCGCTGATCACGCTGATCGGCCTGCTATGGGCCTGCGCGCGGACGGACGTGTGGGAGGTCTTGCCCGCGTTCCTGAAAGGGTTGACCATGCCGCAAGGGCCGATGCCGAGAGCCTGGGATCCGGCCGACGCCACCAAACTGCTCACGGCGATAACGTTTGCCGGCCTGGGAGGTTTTTGGACGCTCTTTTACTCCTATTGGATACGCGACAAGGGAATCGGGATGGCGCATTACATGGGGCGGATCACCGGCCCGATCACCGGCAAGCCGGAGGTGATCCCCGCCTCCGGCTCGACGCCCACGGAGGACGAAGGGCTGGCCCACGTGCCCCGGTGGCGACGCTTTTTGTTTTGGGACGTGAGCATCGGGATCGGCGGCAACATTCTTACCACGCTCATGACCTGCCTGCTCGCCTATGCGCTGCTTTTTCCCAAGGGGCTGCTGCCGGAACACTATGAGATCGCCGTGGTTCAGAGCCGCTTCTTTGAAGTGAGCTGGGGATGGATCGGCAGAGTCATCTTTCTGGTGATCGCCGCTGCTTTTCTCTCCGACACCTGGCTGGCGACGGTCGACGCGGTGAGCCGCATGCACACTGACTGCGTCTATGGATTTTTCCCGCGGGCGCAGTCGATCCCGACGCGCCGATGGTATCTCTTTTTTCTTCTCCTGCTGACCGCGGTGACCTCGGTCACCATGCTGCTGAGCGAGCCCGGCCCCCTGATCCTGCTCTCCGCGGTGATCGGCTTCGTCGGGACGGTGCTGTTCTCGGTCGCGCTCATTTTCTTGAACCACGTCTACCTGCCGTGCCATCTCCCGCGGGCCGCGCGTCCCGGCAAGCTGAACCTGGTTCTGCTCTCCCTCTCCTGTCTCGCCTATGTTATGTTGGCGGTGGCTTATCTGCTTACCGTGACGGGCATCGTTTAGAAAGAGCGCGATCGTGACTGAAATTCTCAACTGGATCATGGAATCGATCCGCGCCTACGGGCCGTGGAGCGTGTTCATCGGCGTCATCATCGAGTCGGTGATCGTTCCGATTCCCTCGCCGCTGATCATCATGGGCGCCGGCTTTGTGCTGATCAGCCCGGAGTTAGTCGCCTCTCAGGCGTTGGTTCCCATACTCTTGCTGATCGTCCTTCCCGGCACCGTCGCCTCGACCCTCGGGGCGTACATCGGCTACGGCATCGGCTACTACGGCGGCAAGCCGCTGGTCGACCGTTGGGCGGGTTTTCTGGGTTTCGGCTGGAGCGACGTGGAGGCGATGGAGCGGCGCTTCCGTGCCGGGCGGATTTATGCTTCGATATTTTTCTTGCGGGCCCTGCCGATATTTCCGCTGTCGGTGATCTCGGCGGCCGCGGGTCTGCTGCGGCTGCCGATCAAGCCGTTCAGCCTGTGGACTTTCTACGGCACCATTCCACGCTGTCTCTTTCTCGGTTACCTCGGCTGGTGGCTGGGCGAGACCTATCACCAAATCGCGTACGGGATCGACAAGGCCGAGACGGTCGTTTCCATCGCGCTGATTCTCGCTGTCTGCGGTCTCATCGTGTGGCTGAGGGGAAAGGTGAAAGGGAAGTTGCTCAGAGGGGATTAAAGCTCAAGTATCTCCGACCCGGTGTCCCATCCGAGATAGATTCCCCAAAGAATGCTGGCGACGCCGGCCGCAAGCCGAATCCAGCGATTGAGCAGAGTAAACCGTTGCGCCGTCAGTATAAAGGGGAGACCGATCATGCTGCTCAACAGCAGCATCCCGCCGACCGAGCCCAGGCCGAAGATCAAAATATAGACCAAGCCCGCGACCACCGTGGGGATGGTCGTCAGCACCAGGAGCATCAGCGTCGCGCTACCGGCCAGGCCGTGAACCATCCCGACGAAAAACGGCCGGCGCATCGCTTTATAAGCGTGGACGTGGCCGTGATCCTCCTCGACGCTGCCATGCTCGTGAAAATGGACGTGAGTTTGCGGATTGTGGGCGTGGGTGTGGAGATGGGCTTTCTCCCGTTGGAAAGAGCGCCACAGGATGTTGACCCCGAGGAACATCAGCATCAGCGCGACAAGAAATTCCAACCCCAACGCGAGCCGCGGTGGAATCGTCAGGCGCAGGCCGATTACCAGCAAGCCGACGATGAAGAGCGTGAAGGTATGGCCCAGCCCCCAAAACGCGCCGATCAGAGAGGCCCACTTGAGGTTCTTATGCTCGCTGACGATCGTCGAGACGGCGATCAGATGATCCGCATCGAGCGCGTGTTGGAGTCCATAGATCAACCCCACACCGAATGCCGCGTAAAGCGATGTTTCCATGACGTCAACTTCCGTGTTCGTGTTCGTCACTCGTGTTCGTAAACGAGCACGAAACCCGAGCACGAGCACGATTTCACCGGCCTGGCAGGGGTTGCCCGCTCTGCATGCCTATCCAGATCTCTCCTCCCTCGAAGACTTCCTTCTTCCAGATCGGGACGCTCTTTTTTATCTCCTCGATGGCAAAGCGACAGGCCTGAAAGGCGTCATCGCGGTGCGCCGCCGAGACGGCGATGATCACGCTGGGCTCGGTGATCGCCACCGGGCCGATCCGGTGGACGATCGCCATGCGCTCGATCTTCCACTTCCGTTTCGCCTCTTCGCCGAGCCGCGCCAGCTCCTTTTCGGCCATCTCCGGATAGGCTTCGTAATCGAGCGCGATGACTTTCCGTCCCTCGTTGTTGTTTCTCGTCGTGCCGACAAATGTCGCGATGGCGCCCGCCTCGGGAGCGGTCACGTAGCTCACCAGCGCTTGAAGATCGAGGGGCTCTTTGGTTACGCGAAACATGTTTATTTAGCCGCCGCTTACCGGAGGGACGAAGACCACCTCGTCGTTTTCCTTGAGGATATGATTGGGACGCACATAATTCCGGTTGACCGCGTAGAGGAGTCTCGTCTCGACCGGCGCGAGCCTGGGATAGTCTTTTCTGAGCGCCTCCCAAAGATCGGCCACCGTCCCGCCTTCCTTCATTTCTCTAGTGATTTCCCCCGCGCCGGCGCGCTCCCGCAATATAGCAAAGAATTTCACCTTAACCTTCATTTGCCGCGCAACTGCGAGACCATGTGTCCCAATTCCGGCAATATCAGGCGGTTGAGGGCGAGGTCAACGGCTGCCCTCGAGCCGGGAAGCGAGACGAGGATCTTGTCCTTCGCCGTTCCCGCCACGGCGCGGCTCATCATCGCCGCCGAGCCGATCTCCTGATAGCTGAGAAAACGGAAAAGCTCGCCGAAGCCGTCCAACCGTTTCTCGAGCATGCGGCTTACCACCTCGTAGGTGCCGTCGCGCGGGGCGATGCCCGTGCCGCCGTTGACGATTACGGCGTCGATGTCCCCGATCGCCAGCATCTCTTTCAGCAGCGATTCGATCTGGAGCGGCTCGTCTTTGACGATCCGATAGCCGGCGACGCGATGGCCGCGCTCCGTCAGGAGATCCTTGATCAACCGGCCGCTTTGGTCCGTGGACTCATCGCGCGTGTCGCTGACCGTCAGCACAAAACAGCCGACACTTTTTTTCTCTTTTTCCTTGTGTTCGGCGACCGACATGCAAGCGCCCCCTCACGCGCAAAACAAAATTAACTATAACAGCCGCCTATGGCCAATTCAAATCAGCATGGATGCTCGCGGCCCGGCCAGCTACACTCCGGAAGAGCTTCTTATTGCGCGGCTTGCACAAGCAAAATATGATGCGGATGTGGAAACAGGAAAGGAGCCTTTCTGCCTCTATATTCACGTTCCCTACTGCGCGGCGAAGTGCCCCTATTGCGATTTCAACGTGCGCGTGGCGCGCCGGATTCCGGAGCGCGAGTACACCGCGGCGTTGCTGCGCGAGCTTGAGTCGTATGCGCGCTCGGACGATTGGCGTAGCAGAAAGCTAAAGACTGTTTTTTTCGGCGGCGGAACGCCGTCGATGTTTTCTCCGGGGAGCATCGGCAGGATCATCGACAAGGCGGCGTCGCTATTTTCCTTTGGCCGAGACATCGAAATCAGCCTGGAAGCAAATCCCGACGGCGAGGATCAGAAACATTTTCCCGGCTATCGAGCCTGCGGCGTCAACCGGCTGAGCCTCGGCGCGCAATCGTTTCAGCCCCGTCTGCTTAAACTTCTCGGCCGGCTCCATTCCGCCGACGAGACGCGCGACGCATTGCGCACGATCCGCAACGCTGGCTTCGGGAATTTCAGTCTCGACCTGATTTACGGAATTCCGGGACAATCGCCCCCGGACTTAAAGGCGGACATGGCGGAAGCTCTGAGTTTTCATCCGCCGCATCTCTCCGCCTACAACCTGACGATAGAAGAAAAGACCGTCTTTCATCACCAACTCCGCACCGGGAAGATCAGCCCTATGGCTGAGGAAGAGGAGATCGCAATGGCGGAGTTGATCGAAGAAACACTCTCGAACGCCGGGCTGGAGCGCTACGAAA
>MGSS01000070.1:0-6980 GCA_001798595.1 Deltaproteobacteria bacterium RIFCSPLOWO2_12_FULL_60_19
AAATTCAAAATTGATAATTTTATTTGACTGATCTTGCTTCGCGCAGCGCCAGCAGGACAAAATCTTCGAACGGCACCGAGGTCGTCGTTCTAAGATAGTCGATTCGGCGGCTGTGACAGAACGATTCGATCTCGCCACAATAACTCTCAAGCTCCTGCTGGAAACGCTGGAGCAACTCGCTATCCAGGAAAAGCCTTCTCTCCCGCTCGCCCTCGACGTCGTAGAGCGAGATATCTCCTCTGGGCGCGATATCCAGCTCGCCGCCGTCGAGAATATGGATCACCAGGAGCTGGTGCTTTTTCTTCACCAGCTGCTCCAGGCCGGCGCGCCAGCCGTCGGGATCGAACAGATCGCTGACCAGCACGATCAGGCCGGGGCGGGGAAAGAGCGACGAAAATGTCTGAAGCGAGGCGCGGAGATCGGTCTCCCCCTCGCAGATAAGCGCAGAGAGAAAGTTGAAGAGAGAGAGAATCTGTTTTTTGCCCCGGCCGAGCGACAGCGGCGCGGTCAGATCCGAAGCGAAGCCCGCGCCCCCCACCTTGTCGAGGTTTTTGAGCCCGATGTAGCCCAGCGCCGCGGCGATTCGCTTCGCGTATTCGATCTTCGGCGGATTGCCCTCGGCCATCGAGCGGCTGGCGTCGATCAGGAGGTAGATGTTCATCTCCTCCTCGGCGGTGAAAAGCTTGAGCCACAGCCGCTCCAGGCGCCGATAGACGTTCCAGTCCACGTAGCGGAGGTCGTCGCCCGTCTGGTACTTGCGGTAGTCGGAGAATTCGAGACTGAAGCCGCGGCGGAGGGAAGGATGCTCGCCTTTGGCGCCGCCCCAGGAGAGCCGCTTGGCGACCAGGCGAAGACGTTCGAGCTTCTTTAGAAATTCCGGCTCGAAAAACGTCGGGGGGTTAGGAATTGGGAATTTGGGTTTAGAGTCTGAGAGACCCGGAGCCCGGAACTCGAAACTCATCTAGACGCCTCCTCGCTAAGCAATCTCCGGCACGCGCTCGACGACCTCCGCGAGAACTTTCTCCGCAGTGATCCCTTCCGCCTCTCCTTCGAGATTCAAAATGATCCGATGGCGCAGGCTCTGCGGCAACACGGCGCGGATGTCCTCGAACGATACATTGGGCCTTGCGGCCAGAAGCGCGCGCGCCTTGGCGGCGAGAATCAGGCTTTGCAGTCCTCTCGGACTTGAGCCGTAGAGCACGTATTTTTCAGCCGCTGGCGCGCGGCCCTCTTGGTCCGGATGGGTCGCCAGCACGAGACGCGCCGCGTAGTCCTTGACCGGCTCGGCGATCGGGACCTCGCGCACCCAGGCGCGGATTTCGAGGATCGCATCCGCCTCCAAAACTTTTTGGAGCGCCGCGAGCGGCGCCGCGGTCGTCAGGTCGGCGATCCTCCCCAGCTCTTCGCGGCTGGGATATTTGAGCAGGAGTTTAAAGAAGAAGCGGTCGATCTGCGCCTCGGGCAGAGGATAGGTCCCCTCCATCTCGATCGGATTCTGCGTCGCCAAAACCATGAAGGGACTCTCCAGGCGATGGCTCTTGCCGCTCACGGTGACGTTCTGCTCCTGCATCGCTTCGAGCAGGGCGGATTGCGTTTTGGGCGTCGCCCGGTTGATCTCGTCGGCGAGAACGATATGGGCGAAGATCGGGCCGCGTTGAAAATCGAAGATCTTTCTCCCCGACGCGTCCTCGGTCAGCATCTGCGTGCCGGTGATATCGGCGGGCATGAGATCGGGTGTAAATTGGATGCGCGAGAAGGAGAGATTTAACACCGCCGCCAGGCTCCGCACCATGAGCGTCTTGCCCAAGCCAGGCACGCCTTCGAGCAGGCAGTGGCCGCCGCAAACCAGCGCGGTAAAGACCTGCTCGATCAACTCGTCGTGGCCGACCACGACCCGCGCCAGTTCCCCTCTCACCCCTTCGAACGCCCGCCGCGCAATCCCCATCCGGTCACGAACTTCTGCTAGTGCTTCCATGAAATTGTCCCCCCCCATTCCAAATCCCTAATCCCTAATTCCTGATTCTGCTGAAAAACCCTAAGAATGCTTCGACTAGGCTCAGCACGAACGGAAAATCTCCAATGATCTCAGCCGCTCCACCGTTCGTCCTGAGGCTCTCGAAGGATGAACGGAGGGTTTTTCAGCAGAATCAATTCCCGATCCCTAACCCCTACTTCTTCTCTTCCCCCACGCCCAACGACAAAAAATATTTTCTCACCGTCTCTTTCAGCCCCGGCGGAATTTTTTCCGAGGCCAGATCCTCCTCCGCCTGCCGGCGATAAGCGCCGGCCACATCCTGCTCCGTGACCTTGCTCTCGCCGCTCCGTCCTCCGCCCCTCCACGTCATGCCGCTGCTCTCGCCCTCGCGCAGGATGGCGGGGAGATGCGTCGCGACGCCCGCGCGAGCAGGCGGCGGCCGGGCAACCTGGCCCTTCTCTCCCGCCTCCATGCCCGGCAGGGACCCGCGTCCTTCAACTTTTTCGCCTGGCGCCGGACGCCCTTGCGCGCTCTCCGCGTCGGCGGACATCGCCTCTCCCGGCGCTTCTTCGCCGCCCCCGCCGAGCAAGAGCGCGAGAAAGTTCTTCACGTCATCCAAGGCACGTTGGTCGAGTTCGCGCGCGATCTCCTGGTCGAGCCGGAGCAGAAACTTTTCCATCTCTTGAGCGCTCCGCCCGCCGCCCTGCCGCAAGCTTCGCTCCATCTGCTCGCTTAGTCGGGGCATCTGCGCGAGTCGCTCGCCGATCTCCCGCTCGGCGGTAAAACCGGGCCGAAGCCCCCGAAGCCCAAAGTCGAACGCATCCAGCTCCGCTTTTAAGGCCGCCAGGGCTTCGCGCGTCAGATCGCCGAGAGTCGTCTCGCTCTCGGTCGCTCCCGGCTTCATGGCATTGAGCGCATCGCGCACGGCTGCAATCTCTTCGCCGAGTTTTTCGCCGGACCTCTCATCACTGCCGAGATTTTTCTCCGCCAGCTCCGCCAGAACCTTCGCTACTTTAAGACTTTCTTCGAGCTTCTCCGCCTCCGCCTTCTGCCTGAGCGCTTGGGAAAATTCAAGCAGCTTCTCCCCTACGGATGGCGGCTGAGCTCGCTTTGCTCCGAGGCCGAGATCGAGCCGGACATCGAACCAGGCCAGCCCCAGCCAGAGAATCAGCAGGGGCCCCGCAGCAAGCGCCTGCCACGACCATCGTCTCGGGAATTGGACCTTGAGATCGACGGTGTCAAGCTTTTCAGCGGCCTCGTGGACCACCGCTTGCTCGGCGGCGCTCAGCCCTTCGACTGGGCTCAGGACAGGCCCTTCGCGCTCAAGAATCTCCCAGGCCGTGACCGTCCGTTCCGCAAGGCGAAGCCGGCGATCCAGCCGGAGGAGAAGGCGGACGGAATCCCGTTTCGTCCAGCGGCCGCTCAGCAGCAGCCAGCCGGCCAAGAGCAGAAAAAACAGCGGCGGAAAATAAAATGGGCTGACAGAAGCGGGAAGGAGCGCCTTCGCCGCCAGCGCGAGCAGCGAGATTAAAACGGAGTAAGCGACAGCCGCGAGCAGGAGTCTCTCGGTCCGCTTATGCTGCTCCCATTGAAGCAGCTCGAACAGCCTTGCCCGCAGCAGCGCTTCTCCGCTCACCAGTAGACCTCCCGCCGGAGCCCCCAGCGATGAGCCGCGAGTCCCGCCCCGAGCAACAAGATGTGAAATGTAAAATGCGCCGAGTATGCCGCCCACTGCCAACCCCACAGCGCGAGCGGCGCCATCTCCTTTTCTCCCAGGTAGGAGAGCAAAAAAGCCGCCGGGTTGAGCGGCAGGTAAAACACGGAGGTGAGAAAGACCATCATAATGCAGAAGACCCGCACAAAGACCTGGCGGGTCTCGAACCGCCGCTCCCACAAGGCGAGCGCCGCCAGCCCCCAGATACCGTAGGCGAACGCGTAGAATGAAAGAAGCAAGAACGCCGAAACGATCGCCGCCGCGGAGGCGCGGGCGATCGCCGCCGCCCAGAGAAGCAGCGGCGAGCAGAGCAGGACGAAGAGGATTACCTGGAGAGAGAACAGCGCGAGCTGCCCGCGGGCCAGCGCGCCGCGGCTTAGGCCTTGCTCATGGAGCCAGCTCTTGACTGTTCGGAGGCGCCACGGCGCGAACTCCTGATTGGCCGTGCGCAGGCTGAAATAGACGATCAAAACCAGCGCGGCGACGAACGAAACCCGGAACAGATGGGCCGGCCCGACCCAGACCTGGGCGTCGAGCGACGGCAGAAAGAGCGTCAGGAAGACCACCGGCGCGAGCAGGATGAGAACATAAAAGTAGGCCGCGAAGCCGTGCCCCTCGGCGAGGTAGACTTCAAGCCCTTCGCGAAAGACCGGATTGAGCCTCATGGTTCGATCTTCCTCATGGTTCGACTGGCTCACCATGACCCCGAGCCCGTCGAAGGGTGAGTTCAGTCGAAGGGGTCATAGATCCTCGTCCTCGCCGAGCGGGAAGACCGCGCGAAACAGAGTGAAATCCCGCGTCGAAACCCGCTCCTCCCCGGCCCGTATCCGGCGCGGCGCATCTTTGACCCAGCCGAAAAACAGCGCGGCGTTGCCGCCCCAACGTGCCAGGCCATGCTCCTGCGGAAAAAACGAGGCGCGGAAGAGCAGCTCGCGGGTTTTGTCTTTGAACGGGATGTCCCTGAGATCGACCTGCCTGGAGCGGCTGTCCGCCGCGCTCGCCGCGCCATTGGCGAGCGGGAATTCCCGCGTCCGGGTCGAACCCGAAGCGACATCGCCCAAAGAGATGCGCTCGCCGGCCAGGATGAGCCAACAGTCGGTGAGATCGTGGGCGGTGAGATTCGACACTTTGAGCACGCGCTTATCTTCTCGCGGGTCGAACTCGACGCTTAGCGGAAAGCGGCTCACGGAGCGCCCCCGGAAGAGGCGATGGTCCCATTCTTTCACCGCGACGCGGAAACTTGGCCGGCCCGCCTCTTCCAGCGCCACCAGCGCGTTGTCTTCCAGCCTGCCGCCGCGGCGCGGCACGGGGTCGAAGTCGCTCCAGCCGCCGTCAAGCGCGAGGTCATAGTCCCGCCGCAACGTGGAAAAAATCGCGATGTTGGAATTTCCCTCGACGTAGCCGTCCGCCAGCGGCTCCAGCACGGTGGCGGCGAGCAGCACGCCGTCGGGAATTTTTCCCCCTTGCCTGAATTGAAGATATCCGCCCGAGGCGGAGAATACGACCAGCGATAGAAAAATGAGCGCCAGCCTGCGCCAGCTAAGCCGCCGTTTTTGCCACAGCCAGGTTACGACGCCTAGTCCTGCCAGATAAAAAACCATCCACATGAAAAACGCGCCGACCGGCACATAACTCGACAGCAGCGCCGGGTTCAGCAACAGCTGCGTAAAGACCGCCTCGTCCCAGCTGGTCGGCATCGCGCTCCTGCTCTCCACCGGCGCTCCGAGGATATCGCGGAGAAGCCGGGGAAGCTCTTCCCAGCGCGACAGCGGCGGCCGCCCGATATCGAGAGCGAGATAAAGAATCTTGCCCTTTCCCCGGCTCCGCTCCACCAGAATCGGCGTGCCGTTTTCTTCGATCAGGCTTCGGCCTCCGAGCAGCGTCGAATCCATCGCCGTGACATTCTTGAGCGAAGCCGCCTTCGAGCCGTAGCTCCGCTCCATGGCGGCCAGCGCGGCGAAGTTCTTGAGCCCCGTCACGCGCACCGGCAGAAACCGGCCGATCGACGGCTCTTGATAGAGCGCGTAATCGAGGCTCCCCAGCACCGCCATTCGCCCGCCGGACGCCAGCCAGCTCTCCAGCGCGCCGGCCTGCGCTTTGGAGAGATCGCGCAACGACGGCTCATAGAAAACGACGGTCGACACGCCGCCGTACGCCCGCGCGTCCGCCGGCAGCTCCTCCGGAGAAACCGCCACCAGGGGCGCCGGCGATGCGGGCGCCAGGGGAAGATGGGGCATGAGGTTGCTTGCTGTCAGGAGCAGGATCAGCGGAGCGGGCGAGAAGTGGCGGCGCAGATCGATCTCTTTCGCGCTGCTGCCGCGCGCGCTATGGAACGTCACCAGCAGAGGACGGCCGATCGAGCCCGGATCGACCGTAAACCAGGCCGACTTGCGCGCCTGCGCGGCGAGCGAGATCGTCCGGCGGTGATAGACCGCGAAGGCCGCAAGCCCTTTGGTCGCGCCGCCTTTCCAGACGGTCACCTCCAACGTTCCCTCGACCGGCGGGCCGAGGTTGGATAGCTCGACCCTCAGCGGAAATGGACGGCCCAGATGGAAATTGCCATGGAAACCGACCTCGGCGTCGATCGTTATTTCATCGGCGTGCAGCGAGAAGGATACTATGAAAACCAGGCTTGCGATCAGGCAGGATTGAAGAGCGGCCTTGGTGACCGAGAGGGATAGTTCGACTTGGCTCACTATCCTGAGCAGGCCGAAGGACATAACCCTCCTTCAAGCAAAGGCGCGGACCGGTGAAAAGAAAATATCAGTCGATAAAGTCTATGCGCAAAAGCTCGAACGTGCGAATTCCCGTCGGGGCGCGGACCTCGATCTCGTCTCCCTCGCACTTGCCGATCAGCGCGCGGGCGACGGGAGAGCTGATCGATATTTTTCCGTTCTTAGGCTCCGCCTCATGATCGCCGACGATTTGATAGACGACCTTCTCGCCGCTGTCGCCGTTGGCCAGCGTGACCGTGGCGCCGAAAACCACCTTGTCACCGGAGAGCTTGGAGACGTCGATCACCTGGGCGCGGGCCAGTTTGTCCTCGATCTCCCGGATCTGCACGTCGAGAAGGGCCTGCCGGTCCTTGGCCGCGTGAAACTCGGCGTTCTCGGAGATATCGCCGTGCTCCCGCGCCTCCTCGATCTCCTGCACCAGCCGGGGGCGCTCCACGCTTTTCAGCCGCTTGAGATCCTCCACCAGGCGTTGATACCCCTTCTGGGTCATCGGAACGCGAGCATCCTGGGTCGCCATAGGCTCTCTCCTCTAAAAATAAAAACCTCCCGGCTCTCC
>MGSS01000070.1:7019-13010 GCA_001798595.1 Deltaproteobacteria bacterium RIFCSPLOWO2_12_FULL_60_19
GGCTCTCCGGGAGGCTCTGGTTTCATTCAGCAGGGGGAATGAGAATTATGACGCAATTTTACCATCCCGCCGCCAGAAATCAACTTAAATTTTCCGTCAACCCATTCGACACCCCGCCCACAGGGCGGGGCTTGCTCAGGGTTGACGGTGACCCATTCGACCTTGCTCAGGGTCACGGTGAGGAAGATCGAACCGTGAGCGACATAGGAACAACCTGACCCCGTGCACAGCACGGGGCATGAGTCGAACCGTCAAGCCCGCTTCCCTGGACCGAAGACGTGGCACGCCGCGCCGTGGCCGTCGGCGAATTCCAATCCGGGCTCGACTTTGTCGCACACGTCTTCCCGATAACGGCAGCGCGGATGGAAGCTGCAGCCGGGCGGCGGGCGGACCGGGCTAGGCACGTCGCCCTGCAGCACGATCCGCTCTTTTTTCCGCTCGGGGTCGGGGATCGGCACGGCGGAGAGGAGCGCCCGCGTATAGGGGTGCTTCGCCTCCTGGTAGATCTTGTCGCTCGGAGCGATCTCGACGATCTTTCCCAGATACATGATCGCCACCCGGTGGCTGATGTGCTCGACGACGCGCAGATCGTGCGAGATGAAAAAATAGGTGAGGTGCATCTTCTCCTGCAGCTCCTGGAGCAGGTTGATGATCTGCGCTTGGATGGAAACGTCGAGCGAAGAGACCGGCTCGTCGGCGACGATGAATTTCGGGTTGACGGCCAGGGCGCGCGCGATGCCGATCCGCTGCCGCTGCCCGCCGCTGAACTCGTGCGGATAGCGGTCGTAGTGCTCTTCTCTCAGCCCCACCTGGCCCAGCAGCTCCATCACGCGGTCGCGCTTCTTTTTTCCGGCGGCGAGCTTGTGGATCTCCAGCCCTTCGCCCACGATGTCGCCGACGCGCATGCGCGGGTTGAGCGAGGCGTAAGGGTCCTGAAAGATGATCTGCATTTCGCGGCGCATGTCGCGCAGCTCGCGCGGCGCCAGGTTGAGCACGTTTTTCCCTTGGAAAAAGACCTCCCCGGCCGTCGGCTCGACGAGCCTGAGGATACTTCGCCCCAAGGTCGATTTCCCGCAGCCCGATTCCCCGACGAGACCCAGCGTCTCGCCTTCTTGAATCGTGAGGCTTACGCCGTCCACGGCTTTAACTTCCCCCTTGCGGCGCGAGAACAGACCGCCGCCGACGGGAAAGTATTTTTTCAGGTTCCTTATCTCGAGCAGACTCATCTCAACCCCGAAATCTTTTAACCCACTTCCACCTTCGGCTCATTGCAAAATGAAAACTGCAAAGTGCAAAAGTTAAAATTTCCGCTCTCTGTTTCATTTTTCATTTTTCAATTTGCATTTTGCAATTTGCATTGGACCGGAATCTTTTTATCCCCTAACCCGGAAAGTAGCAGGCAACCGCATGCCCCGTTTCTTTCTCCACCAGCTCCGGCTCCGCCTCGGCGCACATCGCCGCCGCTTTGGGGCAGCGATCGCGGAAGCGGCAGCCGCCGGGCAGCTCCAGCGGGCTTGGAACGACACCGGGAATCGCGTCGAGCCGCCGCTTTTTATGTCCTCTCGCGCCGGGGAGCGAATTCAACAGACCCACCGTATATGGATGAAGCGGGCGGCTGAAGATCTGCTTCGTCGGCGCGCGCTCGACCATCTTTCCGGCGTACATGATCGCCACCTCGTCCGCCTGTTCCGCCACGACCCCGAGATCGTGCGTGATGAGCAACAGCGACATGCCGAGCTGTTCCTGCAGCTCCTGCATCAACTCCATGATCTGCGCCTGGATGGTTACATCTAAAGCCGTAGTCGGCTCGTCGGCGATCAGGAGGCTGGGATTGCAGGACAAAGCCATCGCGATCATGACGCGCTGGCGCATGCCGCCGCTCAGTTGATGCGGATAGTCGTCGACACGGGACTCCGGGTCGGCGATCTTCACCAGCTTGAGCATCTCGATCGTCTTCTCGCGCGTCTCTCGCCTGCCCAGCCCCTGATGCAGGTGGATCGCCTCGCCGATCTGATTGCCGACGGTGAAGACGGGATTGAGCGAGGTCATCGGCTCCTGGAAGATCATCGAAATCTCGTTGCCGCGTATCTTGCGCATCGACTCGCCGTCGAGCTTCAGGAGGTCGCGGCCCCGTAAAGGGGCGAGGCCCCCACGGGGCTTTTCGCCCCGGTAGAGGATCTCCCCGCCGACGATCCGCCCCGGCGGCGACGGCACCAGCCGCAGGATCGAGAGCGCGGTCACGCTCTTGCCGCAGCCCGACTCGCCCACCAGCCCCAGCGTTTTTCCCTCGTCGATCTCGAAGCTCACGCCGTCGACGGCTTTCACTTCGCCTTCAGGAGTGAAAAATGAGGTACGGAGATCTTTAACGCGAATCAGCTCAGCCATCGGTTACGTCCCGGAAGGGAGGCTCTTTTGTTAGTCGAATCCCGTTTAAAAAACAACCTCATCGACGCGGATCAGATTTGTAGGTCCTCCGGGGCGGTCGTAGAGACCACATCGAAGGCGTTGAGCGTGCAGGCGAGCATCGCGTAATAACCGATCGTAGCCATGAGTTCCACCATGCCCCTCTCGCCCAACCGGGCGTACAGTGCCTGAAATGTCCGCTCGCTGAGGCGATGCGAACGGAGCAACTCCTGAACGCAGCTTATAACCTGAGCCTCTTCGGAAGAGAAGTTCTCAGGCCCTTTGCGTTGATGAACCGCGCGAATCGTCTGCATACTGATGCCGGCGTTCTGCGCGTGTCCGATATGGGCCGCCCATTCATGCTTGCACTCCAGCTCACGCGCTGCCGCCAACGCAGCCAGCTCGAGGATCTTGGGCTCCAATTGCGATTCGAAACGAATGTAGCCGCCCAAGTGGGCGGTCCGCTCCGCGAGAGGAGGACTATGCAGTAGCGCCAAAAACGGCCCGCGCACCTGGCCGCGGCTCTGCGCTATGGCGTCGTAGATGCCTTGATGTTCGGGGGGCAGACTTGCTTTTTTTTCGACAAGAGAGATTCTGGCCATCTTTTTTCCTTTCCTAAGAGAGCCGCTGGCGCAGCCAGCGGGTCACAACAGTCAACGCCTCGCCGTTGCGCCGGCCGGGGACGCGCCCCATGTGGCCGCCGTCGGCGAAGATACGAGCCTCTTTGGGATCGCCGTGCTCCATTGCGAGATAGATGTCTTCCACCGGATGCTGGTCGTCGTGTTTGCCGTTGACGAACAGCAGCGGCGCGCTCGGCCGATCGAGCAGCCCCTGCGTTTTGAGCGAGAGGCGCGGCGCGATCTCCAGCACTTCTTCCAGCGATTTCGCGTGGAAGATATACGATCGGGAGTCGAGCAGGCTCGCCGGACCCATGAGATACTGCGAGGCGGTCTCGGTCAGCGCGCGGCGAAGCCATTCAGGCTGAAAGGTGTAGTGAAGTCCCGCGCCCCAGTTGACCGCGCCCTTGAGCCGCTTCGCCTCGGTGTAGGCGAGCTTCGCCGCCCAGTAGCCGCCGAAGCTCCGGCCCATGACGGCGATGCGTTTGCCGTCGACATCGGCGCGGCTTTCCAGATGATCTATAGCAGCCGAAAACGTCCGCTCCGCGCGCGGCTCCTGCCCGAGCAGCGGATTTTCCCCGGCGCCCGGCATGTCGATGACAAACGTCGCGAGGCCGAGGCGATGGAGCGCCTCGCTCTGCCCGCGCGAATCTTCTTTCCATCCGTCCACGCCGCCCCAGTGCATCGCCACGGGAGGCCGCGCCGCGCCGCGCGGGATCTGTAGATAGCCCACGACTTTCTTGCCTTCGAAGGGAATCTCGACTCGCTCAACCGGCGGATCGAGATACCGGCCCGCCTTGAGGAAATTTCTCATCGCCCCGCGATAGCAGTTCATCTTCTCGGCGCTGCTCGGTACCGGATAGCGGCCGATGCGGTAATATTCATAGGCGAGATAATAGGTTTCGCCGGCCTTTTTGGCTTGGCCTTTTTGCTCATGCTCAGTCGCAACGGCCTCGTATCGCCCGCCGATCTTTCCCCATTCTGTCCCCCACAAGTCCGGCTCCAAGCTGGTGAGCCGCCCGAGCACCTCCTCGACATCCCCCTTCTTCGTCCGCTCAAACGGATTCGTTTTTCCGACCCGTCTGAGAATCTCCCGCTTTATCTCTTCAAGAGTGAGTGCTCGCGCCGGTCGTGTTTGCAAGTTGAGGCCTCCGTTGGTTATACTGTCGGTATGAAAACTGCAATCTCGATTCCCGATAAACTGTACCTCGAAGCGGAGCGGCTTTCCCGCCGCCGCAAGCAGCCAAGAAGCCGGCTATACGCGGAAGCGGTGGCGGAGTATATTGCGCGGCACGATCCCGATGCGGTGACTGCGGCGATGAACCGGGTGTGCAAAGCGATAGACACCCAGGCGGACCCCGCGGTCTCGGCCGCTGCGAGGCGCACCCTCAAGCGCGTCGAA
Organism: Deltaproteobacteria bacterium RIFCSPLOWO2_12_FULL_60_19; assembly: GCA_001798595.1. Taxonomy (GTDB): domain Bacteria; phylum Desulfobacterota; class Binatia; order UBA9968; family UBA9968; genus 2-12-FULL-60-19. Next base: position 11,442 of record MGSS01000070.1, read on the forward strand.
TGGTAGTCGCCCAAGGTCAGAAGTAAAATTTTAGAGTTTGGATTATTAGATTCCCGATTGACTACCATCGAGAGCCCTCGTTACTCAGCACTTCTTTCAGTCCTCAGCGCGCTCCTCTCAGCCTCGGGTCGAGCGCGTCGCGCAGCCCCTCGCCGACCAGATAATACGCGAGCACGGTGATGAAGATCGCCGCTCCCGGAAAGACCGCCAGCCACCAGGCGAAGGTGTTGCTGCGCGCTTCGTTCAGGATCGAGCCCCACGTCACGGTTTCGGCCGGCACGCCGATGCCGAGAAAGCTCAGGCTCGACTCGATCAAGATCGCGCCCGCGACGCCCAGCACGACGGAAACCAGCACCGGCGCCAGCGCATTGGGCAGGATGTGGCGAAACATGATCTTTCGCGCCGATACGCCGAGGGCGAGCGCGGCGGTTACATAATCGAGATTGCGGATTTTCAAAAACTCACCGCGAGTGAAACGGGCGATGCCGACCCAGCCGGTGAGACCGATGATCGCCATGGTGAGAAATATGCTCGGCGGAAACATGGCCGCGATCGCGATCAAGAGGAAAAGAGTCGGCAGCGTCAGCATGACTTCGAAGATGCGCGAGACGACGAGATCGACCCACGAGCCGAAGTATCCGGCGAGCGCGCCGAGAACGACCCCGACCATGAGCGCGATGCCGACCGCCACGAAGCCGATGGAGAGAGAAATACGCGAGCCGTGGATCAGCCCGGCCATGACGTCGCGTCCGAGCTTATCCGTGCCGAGCCAGTGCTTGGCCGAAGGCTCTTCGAAAGGCGCGGTGAGATCGATGTCGCTCGCTAGATAGGGAATCGGCGGAAAAACAATGCGCGCGGCGGCGATCGTCTTGAAATCCATATTGAGAAGCTCGGGCTGCCATTGCGCCAGGCCGAAACGGACTAGACCGCTGCGAAAAAGCGGAAAATAGGTTCGGCCCTGATAGACCATGTAGTAAGGCTTGTTGTTGGCGAGAAAATCCGCCGCCGCCGCCGTGCCCAGAAGAACGAAAACCATATAGAGACCGCCCATCGCGAGGCGATTTCGCTTGAACCCGCTCCAAACAGCCCACCACCGTCCTTCGGTGCGCTCGCTCGCGCCGGCGGCGAGGCCGAACCCCACGGCGGCTCCGGTCGCCACCGGCTGCGAGCCGGCGTTCGGGGGCGCCATATTATTCTCCCCTCCGGCCAAAGGCGATACGTGGGTCGACAGCCGCCAGAAGAATGTCCGACAGAAGAATGCCGATCAAGGTCAAAAGCGCGGTCACCGTCAGGAGCGCCAGCACGATCGGGTAATCGCGCGCCAGGACCGCCTCAAAGCCGAGCTGGCCCAGCCCGGGAATGGAAAAAACCGTTTCGATGATGACGCTCCCGCCGATCAGACCCGGCAGGATCTCGGCCAGGATCGTCACCTGCGGGATCAGCGAGTTGCGCAGCGCATGCTTCAAAATCACCACGCGCTCCGAGAGTCCCTTCGCTCGCGCGACCTGGACATAATCCTGCCGCAATACTTCGAGCATGCTCGAGCGCATGTAGCGCGACAGTCCCGCA
>MGSS01000071.1 GCA_001798595.1 Deltaproteobacteria bacterium RIFCSPLOWO2_12_FULL_60_19
CGTAAACCTCGAGCGCGCGGATGATGCGATAGCGGTCGTTCGGATGGATTCGCCCGACTGTGGCCGGATCGGCCGCTATCAGCCGGTCGTACAAGGCGGCGACCCCTTTCTCGTCCGCCTCCTCGCCAAGCCTCTGCCGGATCGCGGCATCCTTCGGCGGCCCGACAAAAAGCCCCTCGGTCAGCGCCTTTAGATAAAGCCCCGTGCCGCCGCAAACAATGACCGTTTTTCCCCGGGAGCGGATATCTTCCGCGCGCTCGATCGCCATCCGGCGAAACAACGCCGCATTGAACTCCGCACCGGGATCGACAATGTCGATCAGGTGATGCGCGACTTTGGCTCTCTGTGCCGGCCCGGGCTTCCCCGTGCCGATATTCATATGACGATAGACTTGCTGGGAGTCGGCGTTGACGATCTCGCCGTTGAACTTGAACGCGAGATCGATCGCCGCTTCGCTCTTTCCGACCGCCGTGGGACCGAGGACGATTAGAAGCTTGGGATTCATGGAAATTTTGGATTTTGGATTTTAGATTGAAATCCAAAATCGGCAATCCAAAATCTAAAATGGATTCAGGTTCGTTTAAACATCCGCTCGATTTGACCTTCCGTCAATTCGATCAGGACGGGACGGCCGTGCGGGCACTGGGTGGCGAAGTCGCATCGATCCAGATCGCCGAGCAGCGCGCGGATCTCTTCTTTCTCTAATTTTCTATTGGCGCGGATCACGCTGTGGCAGGCGATGGTCGCCAATCGCTCTTCGAGTCCTTCGCGCAGTTCCGCGCTTTGGCCCAGCTCCGCCACTTCGGCGATCATACGACGCAGCGCCTCGCGGTAATCCCCGGCCGGCAGCAGCGCCGGCACCGTGCGGATGGTGTAGCCGCTGCGACCGAACTTCTCCACGCCGAAGCCGAAACGATCCAGCAGCTCCAGACTCTGCTCCAGCAGCCCGACCTCTCCCGCGGGCAGCTCAAGCACTTGCGGAACCAGCAGCTCTTGCCTTTCCATCTCGCCGCCGGCAAGCCGTTGGCGCATTTTCTCAAAGGCAATGCGCTCGTGGGCCGCGTGCTGGTCGATCAGGACCAATCCGCGGGGCGACGCGCATATCAGATAGCAGCCCAGAGCTTGCCCCATGATTTCAAGCGCGGAAAAAAAGCCGCCGGCCACTCCCGTTGTCTCTGGAAACGGCTGACCACCTTCGGTGAACCGCGCCGCAACATCGTCCCGCGAAAAATCAAAGCCATACGCTGCGCCCGGTTCCCGCACCTCGCCGGCGGGCTCCGCATGCGGAGCGGCGAAAGGCTGAGACGGCGCTTTCGCCTCTTGCCGAAGCGCCTCCCGCACGCCGTCCGCCACCGCATCGTGGACTTCAGCCTGCCTGCGAAAACGCACTTCGTGCTTCGCCGGATGGACGTTCACGTCCACGTCTTCGTAGGGAATTTCGAGATAGAGCACGGCGGCGGGATAACGCCCCTTCATGAGCAGCGTCTCATAGCCCTGCAGGATCGCATGATTGAGCACCCGGTCGCGGACGAAGCGCCGATTCACGTAGGTCAAGAGATAGCGTGAAGTGGAGAACGAGGCAGGCGCTTTGCTTAAAAATCCGCCGAGCTTGACCCGTCCCTTGACCCAGCAGAAGGAGGCCATACCCGAAGCGATCTCCTTGCCGAAAACCTGTTCCAGCCGCTCCTGCGGCAGAGCGCCCGAAGGATAATCGGACAGCATTTTGCCTTCGTGATGGAGACGAAAATGAACCTGAGGATAGGCCGGGGCCATGTGGTTGATGACGTCGCAAACGTGGCTCAGCTCCGTCGCCGGCGCCTTGAGAAACTTTCTTCGGGCGGGCGTGTTGTAGAAAAGATCGCGTACTTCGACCGTGGTGCCGACGGCGCAGCCCGCCGGGGCCAGGTCGCCGCGCGCTCCCCCTTCCACCACCAAGCGACGGCCCGCGCTCGCGTCGCGACCGCGCGAGATGATTGCCAGCCTCGAGACCGAGCCGATGCTGGGCAGGGCTTCGCCGCGAAAGCCGAGCGTTCCGATGCGCCACAGCTGCTGCTCGTCCTTGAGCTTGCTCGTCGCGTGCCGTTCCACGGCGAGCGGAAGATCTTCCGCAGAGATTCCCTCGCCGTCGTCGCTGACGCGGATCAGGGAAATTCCGCTGGCCTCGATCCAGACCGAAATTTCCTGCGCTCCGGCGTCCAGAGAATTCTCGACCAGCTCTTTGACTACGGAGGCCGGACGCTCGACGACCTCGCCGGCGGCGATGCGGGCGGCCCAACTCTCCGGCAGACGGATGATCTTCACACGATGAACCTGTTGTTTTTCTCGCCCTGGCGAGCCTTCAACTCGCGCCGCTCTTTTTCAAAGCCGCCGCGACCCATCATCCCATAGGCCAGCCTCTTCCCTTCCTCGACCGCCGGCTGGTCGAAGGGGTTGACGCCGTACAAACCGGCGGCGAAAACCGCCTGAAGCTGGAACATGAACAAAAGTTGTCCAATGATGTGGGGCGTGACGCCGTCGAGCGCGACGGTCGTGTTCATCCTTCCCTTTTTCGCCAGCGCCATCGCCGTGGCCGTCTGCTCCGCCAGCAGCAGCTCGCCCAGGTCGTGGCCTCCGAGATATCCGAGGTCCGATTTGTCCGCGTACAGGCGCGGGATTTCGACGGCGTGCGCGGGCTTCTCCACCCGGATGAAGTCAATGACCTTGTCGTCCGGTCCGTCCATATAAAGCTGCAATTGCGAATGCTGGTCCGTCGCCCCCAGCGATCGCACGGGGCACTGCGGCGCGACAACGGCCTTCCTTTTTATGTCCCGCTCCTTGCCGAGGCTCTCCGCCCAGAGCTGGCAGAACCATTCCGCCACGCCCGCCAGCGAATCGCTGTAAGGCATCATTACGCAAATCCCCTTCCGCTTCTTTCTCTGCGCGAGAAAATGGAGCGCGCCGTTCATGTAGGCGGGATTTTTCCACAGGTCGGCCGTGTCGCAGCGCCCGGCCATCTCCCGCGCGCCGGCAAGCAGCGCTCTTACATCGATGCCCGTAGCCGCCGCGGGCAGCAGACCGACGGCTGAGAAGACGGAATAGCGCCCGACGATCCCGGGCGGCAGCGCCAGACTCCGGAATCCCTCGGCCCGTGTAATCTCGCGCAGCGGCCCCCTCTCGGCGTCCGTCGTGACCAGGAGATGCTCTTTGTATCGCGGCCCGACCGCGCGCTCGAGCCGCTCCCTGACGATGAGAAACTGAGCCAAAGTCTCGGCCGTCTCCCCTGAGCGGCTGATCACATTAAACAGCGTCTGCGAGAGGTCCAACTGGTCCAGCAGGCCGCCGAAGGTCACGGGATCGATGTTGTCCGCGACGAAAAGGCGTGTTCCCGATCTCTTCTCGCGCGGCAGCGAATTGTGATGACCCGGATTCAGGGCTTGATGGAGCGCCCGCGCGCCCAACGCCGAGCCGCCGATGCCGAGCACCACGAGATTCTCGAATCGCTCTCGCGCTCGCTCGGCCATATCGAGAATCGGTCGAAGGCCGTTCTCCGAGAAGACAATATCGTAAAACGGCGTCGTGCCGTTTCGGCGCATCTCCTGCATCCGGGCGTGTATCGCGCGAGCTCTCATTTGCAACGCCTGAAGGTCGGCGAGACTCAGCCCCTTGCCGCGCCCGAGCGCGCTCTCCATCATGTTGTTGAAGTCGAAGGATACGGTGTGAGCTTTCATAGCGAGTGAAGCCAACATAGCTTACGCTCTCGGAGAGGGTCAAGAAAATACGCGGCCGCGTCCGGTCTTGAATCGGTGCCACAGCTAGGCTAAGTATAGCCCACTTAGAGCAGAAAGGGGATCTAAAGAATGGCGGGATTCGTGAAAGTTTGCAAAAAAAGCGATCTGGCGGCAGGCTCCGGCAAAACCGTGGACGTCAATGGCAAGGCAGTGGCGGTGTTCAACGTCGAGGGCGCATTTTACGCGATCGACGACACCTGCGTGCATCGCGGCGGGCCGCTGGGCGAGGGAGAGCTGGACGGCAAGATCGTGGCTTGCCCTTGGCACGGCTGGCGATACGACGTGACTACGGGGGTGAACCAGATGAACCCTGAGGTGACGGTCTCGAAGTACGAAGTGAAACTCGAAGGAGACGACGTCTTAGTGTCGCTCTGAAGCGTCTTAAGCTGCGGCGTGTCTGGCGGCACGCCGCAGCCGTTTTCATGCCTCGCAGTTAGCCCCGGCCGATTTTGTCCAGCTCCGCGAGCAGCTCCTTATTTTCCGGAATCCCCTTCTGGTATTCCTTGCTGAAGCAAACGACGCCTTTCTTATCCACGATAAAAACCGCCCGCTTGGGATAACCCTCCGGCCTCAGGCAATCGTAGAGAGAGCACACCGCGCCGTGGGGATAGAAATCGGACAGCATCGGGAAGTTGATCCCGCCCATCTTCTCGGCAAAGACCTTGTGCGAAAACACTGAATCGACGCTTACGCTCAGCACCTGAGCGTCTCTGGCCTCGAACTCCTTGCGGTCGGCTTCGAGGTTGGTCAGCTCCTGCTGTCAGCCGCCGGTGAAGTCCAGCGGATAAAATGCCAGCACGACGTTTTTCTTGCCCAGAAAATCCTGCAACCCCATCTTCTGCTCCCGTGAAACGGGAAGCGAAAAATCGGGGGCCTTGTCACCCACATTCGGCATCGCCATAAAGAACCTCCTTCCGTACCTCCATCACTCAAATACTCCATTCTCTATTTCAGGTAAAGCCGGATATAGTCGTTCAGCGCGTCGCGCGTGCTCGAGAACCCAAGCTCTTCCCAGGGGATTTCGTCCGGGGCGAACCGTCCAGCCTCCAGAGATTCATCCCCCGCCGCCAGCTCGCCGCCGGTGACTTCAGCCGTATAGACTACGATCACGTTAGGAGAGCGGGGATAGGAATAGACGCCCAGCAGCGAGTTGAGCTTCACTTCCAGCTGAGATTCTTCCTTCGTCTCGCGAATCGCCGCCTCCTCCACGCTCTCCCCCCGGTCCACATATCCGCCGGGGAAGACCCATTTGCCCATTGCGGGCTCCACGCCGCGGCGCAACAGAACCACGCTCCTGTCGATGGTAAAAAGCGTGCCGGCGACCACCTTGGGATCGAGATAAAAGATAAACTCGCAGCTCCGGCAGACCAGCCGCTCAGGCTCGATGGGCTTGATCTTCTCCCATCCCAGCTTGCCGCCGCAGCGCGGGCAGAAGCGGTACTCCATCGCGCCGTGAGTGTGTCCTTTTTCGTGGTCCATGAGCATCCTCTTTTACCTCAGACGCGGTTGAAACGAAAGGGCGCATTCGCTAAGTCTTAGGGATGCTGCGCGCCGTCATCTTCGATTTCAACGGCATCCTGGTGGACGACGAGCCGATCCACCTGGAGATGTTCCAAAAGGTCCTCCAGGAGGAGAGAATCTCGCTCACCGAGAAGGACTACTACGCGCGCTACCTGGGATTCGATGACCGCGGCGCGTTCCGAGCGGTGTACCGGGATAATCAGCGGAAACTCGATGACACCGGCCTGGCAAAGCTGATCGAGCGCAAGGCGGTCTACTACCGGGCTTCAATCGGACAAAGAACCGTGATCTTTCCAGGAGTGAAGCAACTGCTCTGCCAGCTCGCGGCTCGCTATCCCCTCGCCGTCGCCTCCGGCGCGCTACGCGACGAGATCGAGCTGATCCTTCAAAGCGTTACTTTAAGAAACTATTTCCAAGTTATTGTCAGCGCAAACGACGTGAAAGAAGGCAAGCCACAGCCGGAGATATTTCTAAAAGCGCTCGAAGGACTTAATCGTAACGCCGGCAGTTCGAGTCCGATCCGGCCGTCGGAGTGTCTCGTCGTGGAAGATTCCAAGGAAGGCATCCTCGGAGCGCAACGCGCCGGCATCAAATGCCTGGCGGTGACTAACTCCCATCCCGCCGAAGAGCTGCGCTCCGCCGACGCCGTAGTCGCGAGCCTCGCCGACGTCACTATCCCGCTCTTGGAGTCTCTCTGTAAATAGGCTGGAGTTCTGCCTTCTGCGCTAT
>MGSS01000072.1 GCA_001798595.1 Deltaproteobacteria bacterium RIFCSPLOWO2_12_FULL_60_19
TACGGCCAGCCAATATGAGGGACGCTTGTATAAGGATTTTATTCACCTGGTGATCGTCACGCCAGCTATACGGCTCAGACCGGCAGCCGACCCCAGCACGGTCGGCGGCGAGCGGTTCACCAGGCCTGGGCGGGTCTAGGCGGTGGAGAACTTCGGCATGACTTTCTTCGCCATCATCTCCATCGCGGCGAGGATGGTTTTCTGCTCCAGAGTGGCGAAGTTGATCATGAAGATGATGTAGTTGGTTCCGGTCGCGCGGACCTCTTCGATCTGCCCGATCAAGCGGCGCGGGTCGCCAACCATCACCAGCCGCTCCTTGTAAAGCTCGTCGTAGCTTCTGGGTCTCACGCCGATCCGCGCGGCCAGGAGCGCGCCCATGCCTTTCCGCGCGTTTCGCTCAGCCTCGGCGTCGGTCGCGGCCACGCTCGTATGAAAGCACTGCACCACGTCGAAATCGCCCGGACGGTGGCCTGAGGCGGCCAGAGTATCTTTGTAGGCTCCGATCTTTGTCTTAAGCTCGGCGATGCTTTTGCAGCTCGCGTAGGGAATTCCCAGAATCGGATATCCCAGCTCGCCGGCGACTTTGTACGATCCCTCGCTCAGCGCGGCGATGAAGAAGGGCGGCGTAGGCTGCTGCACCGGCCGGATGTTTAGCGGCACGCCGTCGATCCGATGGTATTTGCCCTTGTAAGAAACCTTTCCCTCGCTCCAGGCCATCTTCACGACTTCCAGACTTTCCACCAGCAGGTCCCGGTTGTCTTCCTTGACGCCGAACGCCGCCAGCTCCGGCGGCGTGCCTCTTCCGATGCCGAAATCCAACCTGCCACCGCTCAGCACGTCGACCATCGCGTATTCCTCCGCGACGAAAAGCGGATTTCTGTAGGGCAGGAGACAGACCGCGACTCCCAACCGTATTTTTTGCGTGGCCTTCGCCGCGACGGACATGAGCACGGGCGGAGAAGGGATCACGCCGGAAAAGTCGAAGTGGTGCTCGCCGAACCAGAAGCATTCGTAGCCGAGAGCCTCGGCCCATTTCGCCTGCTCGACGATCTCGTCATAGTAAGCGCTCAGACTCTTGTGAGCCTCGGGATGATTGTCGCCGATGACGAATATGCCGAATTTCATGTCGAAACCTCGTGCTTATTATTTAAGATTCACCGGGCTGCGCGGTTGGGTTGCGGTAGCGGCGCGGCGGCGAGAGAGGATTTGGTCCGTTCCCAGAAAAAAAGGGAAAGGCCGAGGGCGAGACCGGCGATGTCGACCAGAAGCCACAGCCCGTGCCACGTAGGGAGCATGAGAAGGAGCCCGGCCAGCCAGAACAACCCCCGTTTCTCCCATCCGAACGGACGGAAGAGGTAACCGGCGCACCCTATGGCGAGAAGGAACGTCCCGATCGCGGCGGCGGTTACGGCAAGGAGAATCTCACCCGGCGCCCCTTTGAGGATCAGGGCGGGGTGCAGGGCGAAGACGAACGGGACCACGTAAGCGGCGATGCCGAGCCGCATGCCGGTCCAGCCCGTCTTCCAGAAATCGGAGTGGGCAATCGCGGCCGCCGTGTAAGTGGCAAGACAGTCGGGCGGCGTGATCAGCGAGAGCATCCCGAAGTAGAAGAGGAAGAGATGCGCGGCGAGCGGGTCGACGCCGAGCTGGGTAAGCGCCGGCCCGACGAGCACTGCGAGCGTGATATAGACAACCGCGGTGGGCAAGGACATTCCGAGGATGATGCAGACCAAGGCTGTAAAGATGAGGAGGAGAAGCACATTGCCCCCCGAGAGGGTCACCAAGATCAGCGAGAGCTTGAAAGTGAAGCCTGACAGCTGGAGCGCGCCGATCACCACGCCGGCCAATGCGGTGATGACGACGATATCCAGCAGGGTTCGCCCGGTCTCCTCGATGCACACGAAGATCCCTTTCCAGGTCGGGCGCGTCTCCGCCTGAAGCGCGCCGACGATCAACGTGAGAATTACCGTCGCCATTCCCGCCTTCCCCGCCTCCCAGTTCTGGAACATCAGCGTGTAGATCAGGAATGCGAGCGGGAATAAAAACACCCAGCCGAGGCGCATGACTCCCCGTAGTTTGGGGAGCTGCGCAGCCGGGAGCCCGCCAAGGCCGTACTTGGCCGCTTCGAGGTCGACCTGGGTGAAGAGGGCGAGATAATAAAGCGCCGCCGGCACCGCCGCCGCCAGCGCCACCTGGCCGTACGGGATATTGAGGAACTCGGCGATGAGAAACGCCGCCGCTCCCATGACCGGCGGGGTGATCTGCCCACCGTTTGAGGCGACGGCTTCGATCGCTGCGGCCAAGTGTGCAGGATAGCCGGCGCGCTTCATCATGGGGATCGTGATGGCGCCGTCCACCGCAACATTCGCGACCGCGCTCCCCGAGACGGTTCCGAACAGACTTGACGAAACCACGGAGACTTTGGCGGACCCGCCGCGGTACCGTCCCATGGCGATCAAGGCTATATCCGTGATGAACTTGTCGCCGCCCACGACATAGAGTGCCTGACCGAAGAAGATAAACGCCACAACCACGCTTGCGGCGACGCTGAGAGGTACCCCGAGGATGCCGCTGGCGTCAAGGTAGAGGTAGGTCGCGATGCGCTCCCACGAAGACCCTTTAGCAAAGAGGAGGCCGGGAAAGAGATAAGCGAACTTGGCGTACAGAATGCACGGCACCGCGACCCAGACAAGCGCCCACCCGGCGACTCGACGGGTGGCTTCGAGGATGAGAAGGACGGCCAGCCCGCCAAGGAGCCATCGTTCCGGCGAGAGGACTCCGAGCCGGTAGGCGACCGAAGGGTACATTACGACGATATAGCCGCCCACGAGGAGACTGCCGGCAGAGCATAACCAGTCGTGCCACGGCACTCGATCGCCCGAATCGCTCATCCGGCCGTTGACGCGAAGAAAGGCGCCCGCCATGCCGAGAGCGAAGAAGAGGCCGAGGAACTGCTCTTTGAAGAAGGTGAGATTGAGGAGGACGTGGAGCTCTCCGGCCCACGCGGCGCCGACTAATGTGAGGGCGAGCAGGATGACCCGTTCGGCCACCCGTGCCGGCCCGGTTAGGGAGCGGAACCTTGTGGCGTTTGAGGTGTCGTCGGTCATCTTCAGGACCCATTTTCCCTCACCTCCGTGCTGCCGCAAAGGGGGGATTGGGTAGGGCTCGGTCAGCGATTCTGGGCCAGGAGCCTTTCCTGCGCTCGATCCATCTCCGGCTTCCAGACACCTTTGTCCTTGTAAAACTTGATGGCTGCCGGATGATAGGGGATGGTGATGTCGGCAGATGCCGCGCGCTCACGTGTCCACTCGTCGAAGCCCGGATGGAGCGGCTTGAGCTGACCGATGTTGTCCCAGACCGCTTTGAGGACTGCGGTTACTAGCTGATCGGAGGCGGCATGGTGCGTGGCGAAATAGATATCGTAGGTTTCAAAGCAGGTGTCTTCGACGACACCGGTGGAGGCCCCGGCCTTGAGGGAGCGAGGGTAGTAGCCCGGAACAGCCGACCGCAAACGGTTCTCGCCCTGCGGCGAGCAATCGATGGAGACATAGCGAATTCCAATCGTCGCATCCGCCTCTTTGACCTTCGCGGAGCCGAGCGCATGCGTGCTGACGTCGGCGCGGCCCTGGACGAGCGCGTCCATTCCCTCGTTGACCGCCGGTACCGGGACAACCTTCACGTCCTGCCATGCGAGGCCGGCGCTTGCCAGGATGCCATACATATTATACCAGACGGCTAGATGGGCAGGATACGCGCCCGTCACCCGCTTACCCCTGATCTCGTGGATCGTCTTGATCGGCGAGTCCTTTCGCACAATCGCGGAGGTCATCAGCGGAGAACCGCGCATGACGAGCCGGGTGTTCGGAACATGCGGGAATGGGTTTCTGCCGCCGACCTGGAGCTTTTGAGGTCCCACATAGGCCATCCCCATATCGACACCGTTCACGACGCCGAAATCGAGTTCCCCCGTGTTCACAAGTGGAAGAAACGTGCTGGTTCCCGTGTAGGGCTGAACCGAGACCTGGACCGGCGAAGCGCCGCTCGCCACCTTGGCCAGCCCGCTGGCCATCGCGTAAAAGAGCGTGCCGGGGGTGTTGGTCCCGATCGCCACCGCCGGCGGAAGCTTCTGGGCGTGGGCGGCATCGAACAGGAGAGGGGTAAGAAAGACGACAACGGCTAACCGGCGTAGGCTCCAACGTGCGCGCATAGGTAATCCTCCTTCTTGTGGCTGAATCTATGCCGACCGCTTCTACGCTGTCAACAACATTCTCTATCCAGGCTCTGAGACCGGATCGCTTCGGAGAAGTGAGCGGGCTGGATGTCTTCGGCGCCTTCGAAGTCGGCGATGGTGCGGGCGACTTTTAAGACGCAGCTGTAGGCGCGGGCGCTGAGTCCCAGCTTGTTGATCGCGACTTCAAGAAGTTTTTCCGCTTCCTGTTTCACGGCGCAGTAATGCTTGATGTCTCTCGTCCTCATCTGGGCGTTGGCGTGGAGGCCCTTTTTCTGAAACCGGGCGAGCTGGACCAGGAGGTACAAGGCGCCGGATTTGCTTTGCAAGCTGGTGGCGGCAGGATTTTACGGCATGAAACGCGGCAAAGGCTTTTACCTCCGGGAAAAGGGCAACAAATTAAACGTCAACCCGGCAGTAGAACGGTATAGACGGAAATAACGGGTCCCGCCTTGGTTTTCCGCCCTTGCTCGAGCGTCTCCCAGTCCCTTCCAGCCGCGATAACAATCGGCTTGACATCGGTCTTCCCTGCGAGATATGCAAATAGCGGAACGTGGGTTCGGTTTGTGCAACGCAAGGGCGCCGCCGGCGCGCGTCGGGCGAAGCTGAATACGCCAAAGGAGGGCCAAATGGACAAAGGCATTGCAAAGGGACGGACGTTTATGCGCCGAGCTACATCGGTTACGACTGCGATTGTTTTGCTCGCGGTCTATTCCTTGACGGAGGCCGCTTCGGCGGACGGGAAAAAGCTGCTTCAGGAGATGATCGAAGGGGCTCGCAAGGAAGGGCAGCTCGATGTCATGATTACCTCTTCCGCGGGAGAGAAGGGAGGGAGAGAGCTGACGACCGCGTTCAAACGGCGCTTCGGATTGGAAAGTCTCAACATCAGCCCGGATCTTTCCGGCCAGGAATCGCAGAAGTTCAACCGTGCCGTGGCCGAGGCGAAGAGCGGTATCCCCCCCACCTTTGATCTTATGCAGGGCGAGGCGGCGAACGTTTTGAGCTTGATGGACGCGGGCGGCGCAGAGCGGGTGGAAAATTGGCAGGCGGTTTTGGCCGAGGCCGTGCCCGAAGCATTTAAAATCAAAGAAAAGGTGAGTCCGGAGACTCTCGCCGGGTGGGGTTTTCTCTGGTCCACGAGGACCGTTGCCCTGTTGTACAACCCC
>MGSS01000073.1:0-2158 GCA_001798595.1 Deltaproteobacteria bacterium RIFCSPLOWO2_12_FULL_60_19
TTGATGCCGCGAAGGACGTGGGTCGAGGGGCCGAAACTCTTGCGCAAATCTCGAATCTCGAGGATCGTCATGAGGCTCTCTTGTCCAAATGAGAGGTCACAAAGCCTACAAACACCTACGATGACTCGCGCAAAGACGCAAAGTGCGCCAAGTATGAGAGTAAAACAAAGGGGAAAGTTCTTTGCGTTCTTGGCGTCTTGGCGCGAGAAAAAAGTTCTTTCGAGTCTGGGCCTGCCCTGAGTTTGTCGAATGGGCCTGCCCTGAGCCTATGGAAGAGATCATGGCCGTTTTTTTGTGAGCGCCTCCCTTAGATTGATGCCCGCGATCTTGAACGCCTCGCGGACCGATTCATAATCCTGATCCGTCGCCGGCACGAAGCCGTCGATCTGATAGAGGTCGCGCAGCATCTTCTGCCCCGCGGGATCGCGGCTCAGCTCCAGAAAAATCTCCTGAATCTTCTTGCCGAGAGCAGGGTCGAGACCGGCGCGAAAGACCAGATTATCGGCGGGGATCGCGTCGGAATAGGCGATGGCGCGAATCTGTTTTTGCTCTTCCGGATTTTTGAGATATTGCACCCAGGCCGCGTCCTTGCCGTCGGGAAAGTTGGCGAAGGTCGCCCCCGCATCTACTTTACGGTTCAACACCGCCAGCACCGTCGCGTCGTGGCCGCCGGAGTAGAGGACGTTCTTGAAGTCCTTGTTGGGGTCGATGCCGTTTTCCAGGAACATCTTTTTCGGAATGATGTGGCCGGTGGTGGAAAGCGGATCGCCGAAGGCAAACGTCTTGTTGCGCAGGTCCTTGATGGAGTTGATCCCGCTGTCGGCCCGCGTGATGATCGCGGCGTAGTAGGACGCCAATCCTTTGCGGTGGGACTTTAAAACCACCTGGATATCGGCCTCGTTTTTGGCAAGGACATAGGAAGCCGGGGTGAGAAAGGCGATGTCGAGCTTCTTGGCGCGCAGCGCCTCGATGACGCCGGTGTAGTCGACGGCGACGAACGGCTCGACCTCCATGCCGAGCTTTTTATGCAGGATTTCGACGATCGGCTGCGCGTTTTGCGCGACCTGTTGAACATTCTCGGACGGGACGAAGCCGACCCGCAGCGCCGGGCCCGTACTGCGTGGCTTGCCGCAGGCCGCGAGGCTCAACAGAAGCAACACAACCGCAATGCAACGTTGTGATGCATTCATACCAGCCCAATACATACTTTAACCCTCCCCCACTCGCAACCCACCGACTGTTTATTTCCCCTCCGCGATAAGATAAAAAAATTACATGCGGAAGGTTGTTTGGATTCTCCTGGCAGTCTCGCTATGGACCGGCTGCAGCGCGGGCGTCGGCTTCGTTCCGCAAGAGCTTCAGGGTCTTCCGGCCGGACAGGCAGTTCAACTATTCTATGCCAGCCAGGGCGGCGCGGTGGAGGCCTATCTGATTCGCCCGCGCGGGCAAGGCCCGTTCCCTCTGCTGGTCCTGCTGCACGGCCATAGCTGGGTGGGAGTCGGCGCCAGCCGGATGGTCCCGATCGCCGAGCAGTTCGCCGCCGATCTTGCTATGCCGGACTGGCGATTTCTTTGCCGGGGTACGGTAGCACCGCCGTCGACGACGTCAACAGCCGGGATGTCCTTAGCGGACTGGTTCTAGATGGGATCGTGAAGGCAACGGAGCTTTCCTGGGTTGACCCGACGCGGATTTTACTCTACGGCTTCTCGCGCGGGGCGGTGTACGGCGCGGCTTCAGTGAGCCGAATTCCCAATATGCGCGCGGTCGTCTTGCATTCCGGCGCCTACGATCTTCCCCGACTTTATAAGGAGACGCCGACTCAGTGGGTCAGGCGGGCATTGAATCCCAACGGAGAGGAAAACCCTCCGCTTTTCAGCATTCTTCCCGAAGTCTCGATCTGGACGGCGCCGACGCTGATCCTGCACGGCGTGGACGACAGCGTCATCCCTATCAACCAGGCCCAGCTGTTGAACGAGCGCCTGGAGGCCGTGAAGATACCCCACCGCTTCGTAGTTTTTCCCGGCGTCGGCCACCGCCTGCCGGTCGACGGAGTGAGAGACGAGGTCCTCTCTTTCCTCCGTCAACACGTCGGCTCGGCCTGCGCGAGATCTAACGATTCTTGATCTCTTCGAGCAGCTGCTGCGCTTCTTTCTTATTG
>MGSS01000073.1:2192-3262 GCA_001798595.1 Deltaproteobacteria bacterium RIFCSPLOWO2_12_FULL_60_19
GCGATACCGGTCTGTCCCAGGTTGACGCCGGAATTCTCGCTGACAAAGATGCCGCTGTCACCGTTCCCGTCGATGGTGTTGGCCCCGATGTCGGCATGCGAACCCCTGAAAACTCCTACACCATCCAACGTGTTGTTGCTTACCGTGTTCGACAGGATGACGGCGCTGGCAGAGCGCGTGACATTGACGCCACGGCCGCCATTGCTTTGAATCGTGTTCGGCCCGGCGACCGTATCGCCGAAAGCAAGAAACCCGATGCGGCCCGAAGAGCTTTCATCCACCAAGATCCCGTGGCTCCCGTTGTTTTGCACCGTGTTGTTGACGATGCGGGCGGTGCCGTTCTGGTCCAGATTGATTCCGAACCTTCCCCACGACCCGATCGTGTTGCCATCTATGGTCGCCTCCCCGCCCCGATTCACGATTATCCCGTCACGGGTGCCTGCGGCTCCAGTAATGGTGTTGCCGGTGATTGTCGCCGTACCGCCTCTAGTTACCCGTACGCCGTCCCGGCCCCCGTTGATAGTGAACCCTTTTAACGTGATGTTTCTCCCCGTTATAGTGACGGTGGCCTCGGTCGTGTCTGGTCCGATAATCGTCGCTGTTCCCTGGCCATCCAAGGTTATACCGGTACGTCCCGTCCCTACAACCACATTCTCATTACAGGTCCCGTTCACTAAAAGGGTGTCGCCCGAGTTAAGCTCATCGAGGAATTGCTCAATGGTTTGCCCAGGCTGGGACCCACAGGTACGTTGTTTTGTTACTGCCTCTCCTACCGAAGGCAGAAGCAAGAGAAACGCCACCGCCACAACCAAGCCCCTTAGTACGCGAATCGTTGTCTGTTCCATCACAACTCCTTTCCAAAAAAGAAATTTTTTCACGCTTATCACCGATGTCTTCGCGCTGTCAAGGGTGGATCGGAGAAAATTTTACGCGGAAGCGGCGATTTTTTCAGGGAATCTCTAACTCAGGCTCCTAGCGGCTCTTGATCTCTTCGAGCAGCTGCTGCGCTTCTTTCTTATTGTTCGGGTCGTCGGAAAACTGGACGGGGAGTTCGAGGGCGTTCTTGAGAG
>MGSS01000073.1:3278-23263 GCA_001798595.1 Deltaproteobacteria bacterium RIFCSPLOWO2_12_FULL_60_19
TTGAGAGCATCGCGGGCGAGCTGCCACTTGCTCAGCTGAACGTAGCTCTTGGCGATCTCCAGCCGGTGGCCGATCACGGTGGGATTCAAGGCGATCGCCTTTTGAAAATAGTTCACGGACTGCTCGAAGCTCCCTTTGGGGATCGAGCGCCACAGGAAAGTCGAGGCGAGGACGCGACTCATGCCGCCGACCTCCGCCATCCGCCGGTGCCAGATGCCGTAGACGTGATAACCGAAACCGTTTTGCGGGTCGAGGGCGAGCGCCTTCTCCACCGCCGCGCGTATCTCGTCGGCGAGGTCAATCTGCGTAGAGGCCGAAGATTGGCCGGCGATTTTTCCCAAAGACGCCGCTACGTAAAAGTGGCCCCAGGTGCCGTTGGGATCGGCATTCACCGCTTTGCGCGCGTATTCTTCCGCGATCTGGTACTGCTTGAGTCTTTTTTCCTGCCAATTGGTCTCCGTCTCCGGGATCATATCCCCGAATTCGAGATAGACGCGCGCCGTCTTGGACAGCGCCTCATGGTGCTGCGGGTCCAACTCGAGCACTCTGGACAGGGCCTGAAGCGCCTCCTTGGGCTTGAACGCGGCATAGAGCGCGTCGGCCCGCTGCAGCAGGTTGGATATCTCAGAGCCGTCGTTCCTGCACTTAGGGCAGCCGACTCTCCCCATCTCGCGCTGAGCCGCCTCGGGCGCTTGCGGGCGAAGCCCGACGCCGAAGAAAGCGAGAACCGCGAACAAAATCCAAGCTCGTGTCGTCATAATCTACCGCACAGAGGTCGCTTTGCCGTTTTCTCCGATCGCGACATATACCACTTCCGCCTCCGTCACGCGAACCCGATTCCCCGGCGCGCTGAAGCGCTCGGCCTCGACTTCGACCCGGATTGTAATAGAAGTTTTTCCCTCGCGGATCACCGTCGTATAGAAGCTCACCACGTCGCCGACGTAGACCGGCGCGATGAACGCAACCTCGTGCATCGCCTTGGTGACGAAATCGCGCGGCGCGTGCCCTCTCGCCGCGACCGAGCCGGCCAGGTCGATGTGGCTTAAAATGATGCCGCCGAAGATCGTCCCGCGCGCATTGGTGTCTTTGGGAAGCATCGTCACTCTGAGCGCCGGCTCTCGCATAGGCATGGGTTTTAGGCCTCGGCTGATAGCTTTTTGCGGCGCCTCAGAGATAGGCGAGCCAGCGCGCGTACTTCGCATCCTTCCCCTTGATGATGTTGAAAAAGGTTTGCTGAAGGTCCTGCGTCGCCGGCCCCGGGCAGCGCTCGCCGATCTTGCGGTTGTCTACTTCGCGGATCGGCGTTACCTCAGCCGCGGTGCCGGTGAAAAACGCCTCGTCGGCGGTGTAAAGCTCGTCGCGGGTGAAGCGCTCTTCGGTCACCTGATAGCCCTTATCGCGCGCCACCGTCAGCAGCGAGTCGCGGGTGATCCCGGGCAAAATAGAGGTCGGCGGCGTGGTTTTTACGCGCTGGTCGCGAACCATGAAGATATTTTCGCCGCTCGCCTCGGCCACGTAGCCTTCCGTGTCCAGCATGATGGCTTCGTCGTAACCGGCCTTTTTCACTTCGGTTTTCGCCAGCACGGAGTTGATGTAGTTGCCCGAGACTTTGCTCTTGGTCATCATCACGTTCACGTGGTGGCGCGTGTAGGACGAGACCTTGGCCCGAATGCCGTTCTTGATTCCTTCGTCGCCCAGGTAGGCGCCCCACGACCACGCCGCGATCGCGAGGTGAACCGGATTGTCGGGCGCGTAGAGTCCCATCTCGCCGAGTCCGAGGAAAGCGACCGGCCGGATGTAACATTCCTTCAGGCCGTTGGCCCTGACCACATCCATGATGGCGCTCTTGACCCGGTCGAAAGGGTAGGGAAGCGGAAAGCCTAAGATCTTGCCGGAATCGAACAGCCGCCGAACGTGCTCATCTAACCGAAAGACGGCGGATCGCCCGTCGTCGAGGGCATAACAGCGGATGCCTTCGAAATAGCCGGTGCCGTAATGGAGCGCGTGGGTTAAGACATGCACCTGGGCCTTGTCCCAGTCCACCATTTCGCCGTCCAACCAGATCTTTTTGCCTTGTAGCGCCATCGTCTATCCCAATGAAATCGGCCGTTTTAAGAATTTGAATATTGTATGTTTCTTGCAAGCCTCTATCAAGGGCTAGGCCAAAAAAAAGGCCGCCACGCTCTCCGTGGTGGCCCTGGCCGAACGACCGCTCAACTTATAGTGATTTTTTCAGATCGGGAGCGGGCCGAAAGCCCACGGTCCGGCTCGCTTTGATCGCAATTTCCGCGCCGGTTTGGGGATCTCGCCCTTTTCTCGCCTTGCGCGAGCGCACCGTGAAGGTGCCGAAGCCCGGCACCTGGAAGCGCTTATCCTTTTTAATCGCGCGAGCGAGATGCTCAAAGGTCGCGTCCACCACATCCCCTGCCGCCGTCTTGTTCAGTTTCAACGTCTTAGCCACCGCCTCGATGAGTTCGGCCTTGGTCATAACCCTTCCCCCCCATCCAGTGATCGATCGTTACGTGTTTGGCGTCGTTGCAGCTCCGCTTTCATGCGTCGATTGGAAGCAGGACTGCATAATTCCGAATTAAAAAGAAAATGTCAACAGAAAAATCTAGAAATTTGTCGGCCAAAAAACTATCACCTTTCAGCTCTCAGTCGTTTTCTTTGCTGACTGCTGATTGCTGACGGCTGAACGCTATTTTTTCATAAAGCAGACCGTAACGGATTCCCTGGTCGCTCACCGTCACGCTGTCCATGCCGAAGAGCTTCATAATCCGTTCGATCAGCAGCGCCCCGGCCAGAATGACGTCGGCCCGCTTCGGCTCAAGGCCCGCGATCTGTTTGCGCTCGGCAACCGTTTTCGTTTGATAGAGCCGGACCTGCCGCTCAACCTCCGCGAGCGGGAGCACGCTGCCGTGAACTTCGCTGTGCGAATAGGTTTTAATGCCTTTCATGACGGCGGCGAGCGTGGTGAACGTCCCGGCGATGCCGACCATGACGTCAAACGGGCCGGTGCGTCCCCACCGATGAAGCAAACCGCGAATTTCCGGGTCGATCGTCGCCGCCACTCGGGCGCACTCCTCCGCCTGAGGCGGATCTGAGTGGAAAAAGCGCTCGGTCAATCTGACCGAGCCCAGGTTGAGACTCGCCGAGCGGTGGAGAGCGCCCGCTTTAGCCCAGATGAACTCCGTGCTGCCTCCGCCCACGTCCACCACCAGCACGTCCGCAGCGTTCAGCCGCAGCCCGCGATCGACGGCAAGATACGAGTAACGCGCTTCATCCTCGCCGGACAGGACGCGCAACTCCAAACCCAACTCGCGCTTAAGTCGCTGGATAAACGCTGCGCCGTTCCGCGCGTCGCGCAGCGCGCTGGTGCCGGCGACGACGATTTCATCGACGCCCAGTTCTTTGCACGCGCGGAGATAGTCTTTCAGCGTCGCGAAGCTCCGCTCTTCGCCGGACGGAGAAATCTCGCCGGTGCGGTCCACTCCTTCGCCGAGGCGCGCGATTTCCGCCCGGTCCGTTATGACTTGGAATGAGCCGTTTTTTTCCAGCTCGACGACGAGCAAAAGGATGGTGTTGGTGCCGAGATCGATGGCCGCGAATCGGGTGGGCATTTTTCAAACCGGGTAGGTCAGGCTCAGGCCATCATAAACCATTTGAACATTTTGAACGACTGGAACAGTTCAAAGGGTTCAAAATTGTTCAAGTCGCTTAAGGCACCGGGCCGTCGCCTAGGGTCCGAAAGCCTACCCTCTCGACTGGCTTCTCGCCGATCTCACTCATCCACTTCTCGAGATCCCGGAGCGCGCGCTCCACCATCAGCTGCTTCTTCTCCTTCTTGGGAACCGCCGCATCGAGCGGCGGCAGGAGACCGAAGTTGACGTTCATCGGCTGAAAATCCTTGCGCGCGGGGTCGCAGATGTAGGCCAGGAGCGAGCCCAGAGCCGTGGTCGGCGGCGGCGTGACCGGCGTCTGGTCTTGCAGGAATCTAGCCACGTTCATCCCGGCGAGCAACCCCGATGCCGCCGACTCGATGTAGCCTTCCACCCCGGTGATCTGGCCGGCGAAAAAGAGATCGGCGCGGCCACGCCACTGGAGAGTCGGCAAAAGATGGCACGGCGCGTTGATGAAGGTATTGCGGTGGAGACTGCCGAGGCGGGCGAATTCGGCGCGCTCAAGCCCTGGGATCGTCGAGAAGACCCGCTTTTGTTCGGGATAGGTCATCTTGGTCTGGAAGCCGACTATGTTGTAGAGCGTCCGCTCGCGATTTTCCTGGCGCAGCTGGAGCACGGCATAGGGCCTCTTGCCCGTGCGCGGGTCGGTGAGGCCGGTCGGCCGCATCGGGCCGAAGGCCAGGGTATCCCGCCCGCGCCGCGCCAGCTCTTCGACGGGCAGGCAGCTTTCAAAATAAATGAACCGCTCGAAACTCTTCGCCGGAACTTTCTCGGCGGCACAAATGGCGGCGACCAGGCTCTCATACTGCTCGCGCGCCAGCGGCAGGTTGAGGTAGTCGTCGTTGTCGTGTTGATAGCGCGAGGCGCGAAAGGCGACGCTCATGTCGATCGACTCGGCGGTCACGATGGGAGAGATGGCGTCGTAGTAGTAGAGGTGCTCGGCGCCCAGAAGCGAAGCCAGAGCGCGCGAGAGCGGCGCCGAGGTCAACGGACCGGAGGAGACGATCGTCATGCCGCTGGGAATCTCGCCGGCTTCTTTGCGGATCACCCGCACGGAAGGGAGCGCCTCAATCGCCGCGGTGACGGCTTCAGCGAAGCGCTCGCGATCCACCGCCAGGGCGCTCCCCGCCGGCACGCAGCAGGCGTCGGCTATGCGGATGATGAGCGAATCGAGACGACGCATCTCCTCTTTGAGAAGGCCGGCCGCGTTGCTCAAGGAATTGGAACGGAGCGAGTTGCTGCAGACCAGCTCGGCCAGGTCGGAAGTGGTGTGCGCCTCGGTGGGCTTTTCCGGGCGCATCTCGTAGAGCTCAACGGCTACGCCGCGCCGCGCCAGTTGCCAGGCCGCCTCGGACCCGGCCAGGCCGCCACCGATGATCCGCACGAGGCGCCCGTCATTCGACCCTGGGCTCATTGCAAAATGAAAAATGCAAATTTCAAAAGTTAAAAAGTCCCCTGTATCTTATTTTGCGTTTTGCGCTTTGCATTTTGCATTTTGACTTAAACCGCTCCCTCAGCCACCTGCGCTTTATAGCCGCACTCTTTCTTGTGACAGTGGCGCGTTCGCCCCGCGCGCTTGGTCATTTTCTCCAGCAGGATCGGCTCGCCGCACTGCGGGCAGGGCTCCGCCACGGGCCGGTCCCACACGGCGAACTTGCACTCCGGATAGCGCGCGCAGCTGTAGAAGACTTTGCCCCGGCGCGATTTTTTCTCGTGCATGTTGCCTTCCTTGCACGCGGGGCAGAGCACGCCTAAATCCACCGGCTTGTCCATCGAGCGGATGTTCTTGCATTCCGGATAGCCGCTGCAGCCGAGGAAACGGCCGTATTTCCCCCAGCGCAGCATCATCGGGCGGCCGCACTGCTCGCAGTTCTCGTTGATCTCTTGTTCCACCATGACTTGAACGGCGCCGTTCTCGCCGCGGGTGAAGTTTTTGGTGCTTTTGCATTCAGGATATTGCGGGCAGGCGAGAAACTCGCCGTTCCTTCCCCACTTGACCACCATCATCGCGCCGCACTTCTCGCACGCAATGTCGGTGGGAATCTCCTGCCGCTTGACGTCGCGCATCTCGGCCTCGGCCTTTTTCAAGTCGCGCGCAAACGGCGCGTAGAAGCGCTTCATCGCCTTGACCCAGTCCTGTTCTCCCTCCTCGACCTTGTCGAGAATATCTTCCATGCCGGCGGTGAACTTGACGTTGAGAATATCGGGGAAGGCGTCCACCAGCAGATCGGTGACGAGAAATCCCAGCTCGGTCGGCGCCAGAGTCCGCCGCTCATCCAGCGTCACGTATTCGCGGTTAAGGATGTTGGAGACGATACTGGCATAGGTGGACGGGCGGCCGATGCCGTCCTCCTCCAGCTCTTTGATGAGCGTAGCCTGGCTGAAGCGCGGCGGCGGCTGGGTGAAGTGCTGGCGCGGCTCGAGCGCGAGGAGTTTAAGAGAATCGCCTTCCTGCAGATCCGGCAGCGTCGCCTCCTGGTCCTCATCGCCGTCATCCTGGCCTTCCGTGTAGATCCGGATGAAGCCGTCGAACTTAAGCTGCTGCCCGGTGGCGCGAAACAGCGCTTCCCCGGCTTGAATGTCGAATCCGGTCTGATCGTACACCGCGGGCGCCATCTGGCTCGCCACGAAGCGATCCCAGATCAGGCTGTAGAGCGCGAAATGATCGCGCCGGAGAAAGTGGCGCACGCGCTCCGGCGGGTACTCCATCGAAGTCGGCCGGATCGCCTCGTGCGCGTCCTGAGCGCCTTTTTTAGAGCGATAGACAACCGGCCTTTCCGGCAAATAAGCGGCGCCGTACTGACTCTGGATCAGGTGGCGCACCTGTTGCACCGCGTCGGCCGAGACGCGCGTGGAGTCGGTGCGCATGTAGGTGATGAGGCCGACGGCGCCTTCGCTCCCCAGCTCGGCTCCTTCATAGAGATGCTGCGCGATCTGCATCGTGCGCTGCGGCTGAAAGCCGAGCTTGCGCGCCGCCTCCTGCTGGAGCTTGCTGGTGACGAACGGCGGCGTCGGAAAACGGCGGCGCTCCTTTTTTTCGATCTGGCGGATCGTCCAGGGCCGGCCTTCGAGCGACGCCGTGATCTCCTGCACTCGCGCGTCATTCTCGATGCGATTGTCCTTGTCTATCTTCTCACCCTGCCACTGCGCCAGACGCGCCTGAAACGACGGCGGCAGCCGGCCTTCCAGCGTCGCGGTCAGCGACCAATACTCCTGCGGGACGAAGGCGCGGATCTCTTTTTCCCGCTCGCACACCACGCGCACCGCGACCGACTGCACGCGCCCGGCGCTGAGGCCGCGGCGGACCTTCTTCCACAGGATCGGGCTGATCTTGTAGCCCACCAGCCGGTCGAGAATGCGCCGCGCGATCTGCGCGTCGAATTTGTCGCGGTCGAGCTTGTGCGGGTGGGCGATGGCCTCCTGCACCGCCTTGCGGGTGATCTCGTTGATCAGCACGCGGTGCATGCGATGGTGGTCTTTGCCGATCTGATCGGCGATGTGCCAGGCGATCGCTTCGCCTTCGCGGTCGGGGTCGGAGGCGAGGTAGATGTTCTCCTTGCCTTTGGCGGCGCGGCGCAGATCGTCGACCACCTTCTTTTTTCCCTGAATCACGTGGAAGTCCGGCGCAAAATCCTTTTTAATGTCCACGCCGAGCTTGCTCTTGGGCAGGTCCACGATGTGGCCGACGGAGGCCTTGACCTGAAAATCCCGGCCCAGATACTTCTCCAACGTCTTGGCTTTGGCCGGCGATTCGACGATAACTAAATTTTTCGCTGCCATAATTTCAATCTCGGTTTTCAGATCTCAGATTTCAGATCCCTCATTTGAGATCTGAGATTTGAGATTTGCAATTTACAGTGCGGCGCGGAATCTTTTTCCCGGAAGCTGTTTCAGCACTCCCCTGATCTCCAGGTCCAGGAGCACCTCCGATACCTTGGCCGGCGAAAGCCCGCTGTTTTCGATCACCTCGTCGATCTGCACCGGCCCGGACAGAACCATCTCAAAAACTTTCCGCGCCTCCGCGCTCACGTTCGCCGGTAAAACAGGCTGGAGCGGCGCCTGCCGGGCGGCGGCGCGGCCCGCGAGCTGCGGCGCGATCTCTTCGATTATGTCTTCCACCCGCTCCACCAGCTTGGCGCCCTGACGAATGAGCCGATGCGTCCCTCGGCTGCGGCTCGCGCCCGCTTCCCCTGGAACCGCAAAGACCTCGCGTCCCTGTTCCAACGCGAACGCCGCAGTGATAAGCGAGCCGCTTTTTTCCGTCGCTTCCACCACCGCCACGCCGAGCGCCAGCCCGCTGATGAGGCGATTGCGCGCGGGAAAGTTGAACGAAATCGGAGGCGTCCCCATCGGCAGCTCCGAAATAACGGCGCCCTGCGCGCGGATTCTGTGATATAGCGACTCGTGCTCCGGCGGATAGACCACATCGACCGCCGAACCCAAGACCGCAATCGTCCTCCCGCCGGCGTTCAGCGCGGCCTGATGCGCCGCTCCGTCGATGCCTCGCGCCATGCCGCTGACTACTGTAAAGCCCAATGAGGCTAAACCGCCGCACAGATCTTCCGTGATCCGCAATCCGTATGCGCTGGCGCTGCGCGATCCGACCACGGCGATAAGTTTTTCATCCTCGCCGCTGAGTTGCCCGCGCGCGTACAAAAACGGCGGCGGATCGGCAATCGCCCTGAGCCGCGCCGGATAACCCGGCGCCGTGTAGGGAACGATCGAGACTCCCGCAGCCGCGATCTTGCCCAATTCCGCTCGCACATCGTCCCAGCCCGCGAAACTCCTGAGACCATCGATAGCGGGCCGCTCCAAGCCCGGCACCGCGCGCAACTCGGCCTCCGAGGCCGACAGCGCGCGCGTCGGATCGGCAAAATAGTCGGCCAGTTTCTTAAAGCTCGCTGAGCCCAGCCCCGGCACGCGTCCGAGCGCGAGCCACGGCGCGACATCGTCTTGCTGCGTCGTCTTTCGCAAGGACGACGCGCTATGGCGCAACGGTTCAGTCATCGGCTCTCCGCTCCACTCAACGCCGGTTTCGGCTCCACAACCCCGGCGCGGCCCAAAATAGTCGTATAATGATAGTCGAAAATCGCCGCAAGTTCCAGGGAGCGCGCGAAGGGAGCAAAATCAACAAGTTTCGCCGCGAGGAAACGTATTTAAGGATACGAGGAGAAGATGTCAAGCTCGAAGCGCCGCCGCTCACGATGCGGGCCGCCCTATCTCTTTTTCTCCAGCGCGAGCAGCCTCTTCTTCCACCCGGGACCCAATGCAAAGCCGCCGATGGCGCCGTCGCTCCGCACGACGCGATGGCAGGGAACAATTATAGGGATGGGATTTCTCGCCAGCGCGTTGCCCACGGCGCGCGACGCGTCGGGCTTTCGGAGCTTTCGCGCAACCCACTGGTAGCTTCGAACTTCGCCGTACGGAATCCGCGCCGTAATTTTCAGCACGGCGCGAGTGAAAGGCGTAAGCCTCTCCAAATCGCACCGCGCGGCGAATCTCTTCAACCGGCCGGCAAAGTAGGCCTCCAGCTCTTTCCTGGCAATCTCGTCCCAACGTTTTCGTTCCGAACCCTTCGCGCCGGAACGTGCTGGCTTGGCGCCTCGATCTTTCTTTCCGAGCCTGACCGCGCTCACGCCTTTTTCCGTTGCTTCGACAACCAGCTTCGCTTTCATCTCTTCTTCCTCCTGCCTGCCCTGAGCCCAGTCGAGGGGCCAGCTGTGTGCCGCCTGCTGCCTGCTGCTTCCTGCCTCCTGCCTCTTGTCTCCTGCCTTCTGCCTCTTGCCCTTGAACTCCTTGAACGGCTTGAACTCCCGGCTTCCTCGTCTCGCCGCCCCCGCATCACCAGCTTGATCGGCGTGCCTTCCAAATTCACCGCCTGGCGCAAATGATGGATGAGATAGCGCTCGTAACTCGCGGAGATCCCTTCCGGCGTATTGACAAAGAGCGTGAACCTCGGCGGGCGCGAGCCGGTCTGGGTGGCGTAGAAAAACTTGACCGGCTTGTCCCGCCAGAGCGGCGGCGCGTTGCGCGCAAAGATCGCTCGCAGCGCCTGATTCAGAGCGGAAGTTTGAATGCGACGCTGGTGCGAATCCGCCACGCTCTTCACCGCCGCCGTCAGCTTGGGCACGCCGCGCCCGGTAAGCGCGGAGATAAAAACCACCGGCGCAAAATCGACGAAAGCGAGCTTGTAGTAAACCTCCTCGCGGTACTTCCGGGCGTCCCTTTGTTCCAGCGGCACCTGATCCCACTTGTTCACGGCCAGGATCAGCCCTTTGCCCCGTTGGAAGGCGTAGGCCAGGATCTGCGCGTCCTGGCTCGTCACCCCTTCCGGCCCGTCGAGCAGATAGATCACCAGATCGCCGCGATCCACCGAGCCCAGCGACCGGATCACACTGTAGCGCTCGACCCGGTCGGCGATCCGCGCCTTGCGACGAATGCCTGCCGTGTCCACCAGAATAGTCTGTTCGCCGTCGAGGCTGAATGGACTATCCAGCGCGTCGCGCGTCGTGCCGGGCGCCGCGTCCACCACCGAGCGCTCATAGCCCAGCAGGCGATTCACCAGCGTCGATTTGCCGACGTTGGGGCGCCCGACGACGGCGAGAGAAAGCGGCCGGGCCTGAGGCTCCTCCCCGTCTGCCGTCTCTGCACCGCCGTTTTTCAGCTCCGCCGGGAAGGCCGCAACCACCCGCTCCATCAGCTCCGAGAGTCCCAGGCCGTGCTCGGCGGAGAGGGGAAAAACCTCCTCCAACCCCAGGCCGTAGAACTCGTAGAGGCCGGCGGTCTTCGCCTGGGTGTCGACCTTATTCACCGCGAAAAAGACCGGCTTGTCGACCTTCCGCAGCAGCTGTACCGCGTCGCGGTCGAGCGGATTGAGGCCCCCCTTGCCGTCGCACAAAAACAGAATCACGTCCGCCTCCTCGATGGCCAGTCGGGTCTGCTGCTGCACCTGCTTCTTGAGCGGCGCGTCGGAGTCGGGCTCGAAGCCTCCCGTGTCGATCGCCAGGAACTTTCGCCCGTACCACTCCGCCTCGCCGTAGTTGCGGTCCCGCGTCACGCCGGGGAGATCGTGCACGATGGCGCTTCTCTGTCTGACCAACCGGTTGAAGAGAGTGGACTTCCCGACGTTGGGCCGGCCGACCAGCGCAAGCACCGGTAGGCGATTCAAGTTCATAACTCAATGCAAAATGTAAATTGCAAAACGCAAAAGTCAAAGGTTTTCGGATAGAGGAGATTCCCGGAAGCCGGCTTCTCGCTCCCATTTTTCATTTTCCATTTTTCACTTTGCATTTTGCATTTCCTCTACAGCCCCATCTCCCCGAGCGCGTGCGGATCCTGCGTCCAGCCCTCGTCAACCCGGACAAACAGCTCAAGAAATATTTTACAGCCGAGAATCCCCTCCAGCTCTTCCCTGGCCCGTTGGCCGATCTCCTTGAGCATGGAGCCTTTTTTCCCGATGAGAATCGGCTTGTGGGCCTCGCGTTCCGTGTGGATCGTCGCCTTGATGACGATCAGGTGCTTTTCCTCTTTCTCGGTAAACTCGTCGATCGTGACCGCGGTGGCATATGGGATCTCCTCGCGCGTCAGCAGAAAGATCTTTTCGCGGATGATCTCCGCCGCGAGAAAGCGCTCCGTCTGGTCCGTCACCTCTCCCTCGGGATAGTAACGCGGCCCCTCAGGCAGGAGTTTTTCGATCAGCTCGAGCAGCCGTGGAACGTTGTCGCCCTTCAAGGCGCTGATCGGGACGATCTCCCGCTCGGGCAGCAGCGCCACGCACTCAGCGATCAACGGCAGCAGTTTTCCTTTGGCGATGAGATCGATTTTATTGAGCGCGATGAGCGTCGTCGCGCGGGCGTTCTTGAGCGACGCGGCGATGTCTGCGTCCTCTTTGCGAAGCCCGTCGCGCACGTCGATCAGCCAAAGCACCCCGTCCACCTCGTGGAGCGCGTTCATCGCGACATCCACCATCCGCCGGTTGATCAGCGAGCGCGCGCGGTGAATCCCCGGCGTGTCGAGAAAAACGATCTGCGAGCCGGGGGTGGTTTTTATGCCGGTGATGCGGTTGCGCGTGGTCTGGGGCTTGGGCGTGACGATGGCGACCTTTTCGCCCAACAGGTGGTTGAGCAGGGTCGATTTCCCGACGTTGGGCCTGCCGACGATCGCCACAACCCCCGAACGGTGCGAGGCCGCCGGTTGCGGCGCATTCTGTTTCTCTTCAGTCGCCATAGCTTCATTTCAAGTGTAGTCCTATTATGACAGGTCACAGCTCGATTCTCCATCGAAAGACCGGCGAACACCACCTATTTAAAAGCATTGAGATTGACGCCGAGTTTTGTTCCTAGCCAGAGCGAGCGATCCAGGTGATCGCCCTTGCCGTCGCCGGTGCTGGGATGGACGAGAATATCGAGTCCCTCTCGGTTCAGCATGAGCCACGGCACCACCTTGCCGAACTCCTCCGTGCCGAACACGACCTGATACATCGGCTTCAGATGGGGGCCGACCAGCTCATCGTGCCAACTCCCAAGCTGCACGTTGAATCGGCTCAGCCGCTCGCGCACCCGCGCCGCCGCGGCTTTGGTCGCCGGGTCGTAGTAAATGTGCGCGTGATAGCCTTTGATATCCGCCGTGTTTGTCGTCATTTTCTTCCCAGCCATTGGCGCGAGCCGCAATTCCAGCATTCGGTGAACTGGCCCTCTATCATCTCACCACAGCTTTTACATTTCCACGGCTTCTCCAGGCCTACCACGGGAGACAAAGCCCCCTTCAGCACCGCCTGCGCCTCCTCGTATCGCTCATCCTCCACCACCCACAGCTCCGGCCAGCACTCGATCGGCGGTATCTCCCCCATCGCCGCGCCGAGATACGTATTCCGGACCACGCACTCGATCCCGCCGCTCTCAAGAATGTTCTTGAGGTGGTCGATCATCAGCGGAACTTGCGCGGTGTAGAGCTTTTTCATGGTCGTAGGTAACGGCGGCTTGCAATGTCTAATTCTCAAAGGGTCTCCAGAAGCTTCTTCCAGGCTTGACGGTGGGCCGGTTGGGTGTTCCAAAGATCGAGATGCTCACCCACTTTTTGCACAAACGTGATGCGCATGGGTTCTCCCCCAAGCGCCAAGACGCTGCGAGAAAAATCGAAAAAGTCGAAAACGTAGAGGTTCTGGCCGCCGGCGAACGCCTGCGCAACGCGTTCCTCAAGCGCAGCCTTTTCATCCGCAATTACGCCGGGTGCTGCGAAGAAAATGTCCTGGATCTTGCGTTGCCGGCCTTTTCTAAGCGTTCCCTCAACGTCGGTCAGAGTCAGGGTGCGTTCTTTCACCTCGACGGCCAATACAATCTTACCCGCGTCAGTGACGCACTCCAGGTCGGCAGCCTGACCTGTAGCCTCGTCGCTGGCGTTGATTCGAGCACGCTCAACTCTCGCGTATAAGCGGAAGTGGATGCCTATGGCATCGAAGAGCGCGCCACACACAGCCAAGCCTCGATCGCCGCCGGATTTCTCTTCGAGGAACTGTCGAGCGAGAGCAAGAGAAGTTTCCAAACTGATGCGCGGCGGCAGAGGATAGACAAAGCGAAGGGATTTCTGCAGCCGGAACATTTCCAACAAGACCTGCCGAAACACGGCTTGGGTGAAACCGGGGTCGCCGCGCGACTCGACCTGTTCCAGAACACCCACGAGCGTGTTCCACCCATCCACGTCTTTTTTACTTTTGTCGTCTCGAACCATACGGGGGATTCGCATCGGGTTGCCGACGTATGGGTCGGCAGACGTGCCGAGGATGTTTTCCTGCCGCTGATTGAAGCGGGCGACAACTTTGCTCGCCAAGCTCCGCGCGTCCCAGCCCGTGACATCGTTTTTATCACCCTTCCTCTTCTGAAGACGTAGGGCGTCTAGGGTTAGGTCTGTTAGTTTTCCAAGGATCTGGACTGGTAAGCAAAACCGGTAAGTGACCTGTTTGTGGCCGACCGACGCCCGAATTGCCTCGCGCAGAGCGGCATCGGCAACGTACTCAAGCTCCGGCTTTCCGTTCGCTTCAGCCGCGACGGTTTGCCAGTGTGTCTCAAGCAATTGCGCAGCCCGGTCGAAGTCGAAAGGCCTTACGTCACCGGATTTTTTGGGCATGTTTCCGCGTGCCATAACGAGCAGGTCGTTCGAAAAGATACATGTTCTTGTCGGTTAAGCCGTACCCGGCAGTTTGAGAGTAAGATTCCGGGTCGTAGTTTGCCCAAAGCGATTCCTTGCGTTCACCTTTGGACGAGTTACAGAGACGGCTATTGGCGTCTACCCGAATCCAGCCACGATAGAGACGATCCATCAACGCGCAGCGATAACCTGATATTGCCACCGCGCCTTTGACGGATCTAAGAACCTCAGCCAACTCTTCGTGTTCGCGATCCGTCATTTCGTAACCGTATGCCTTATTATCCCCACGGGCCTCGTGGGGGTACGGCGGATCGCAGTAGAACAGCGTCGATTCCGAATCATAGCGACGAATCACTTCAATGGCAGGAGCGTTCTCGAACTGAACGCGCTGCATCCGCTGGACGATTTGGGGCAGGCCTTCTACGCTCCCTAACCACCGAGACACGGCGCCGGCCATGCCGGCGCGAGATGTCAAGACGCAGTGAGCCCAACGGCCCTCCGAGCTTGTCTGCGCCAGTCCCGTTCGCGTCTGCCGCGCGCGCACGAAAAATCGGCGGGCGCGCTCTATCGCTGAAAGAGACGGCTCAGGACGGCAAGCCTTTACCAACTCTTCGCGGGAGAAGGGAGTTAGACTGATTAGTCGGATAAGCTCGTCACCGCGATCGCGTAGGCAGACGAAGAAATTGGCAACTTCGGAGTCCAGGTCGTTATAAGTCTCGACGGGCGCCGGCGGCCGGTTGATCAGGATGGCGGCGGAACCGCCGAAAGGCTCGCAGAAGTGAGCAAAGGTTGTCGGCAACAAGGGCAGTAGAAAATCGAGATGAGAAAATTTTCCTCCGTAGTAGCCAAAGGCAATCATCTTGCTGCGCCGGTCGCTGGCGCGCCCTATCAGCCGACGGTTGTTGAACTGCGGCTCCGGCGCTGATCGCTTGACGCGTTCGTAACCGTTTCGAGTCGAACCGTCTGAACGTAGTTTGATCGGTCTTTTCATATTGCTTGTACCTCAGTGAACCTGAGACTCGTGAACCAGCCCGCGAGAGTTGCTTCTATTATATCCGTTTTTGGCTGATTCTAGATCACCGCGTTAGGGCCGTCAACGCGCGCGCGAGGCTAGGTATTCCTGACCACACACTCAATCCCGCCGCTCTCAAGAAGGTTCTTGAGGTGGTCGATCATCAGCGGAGCCTGCGCGGTGTAAAGTTTTTTCATGGTCGTTCTAATCTACAGTGCTTCTCGGCTACGCAGAATCAGACGAGCCGCGTCCTCATAGATTGTCCTGCGTGGACCGACGGCAACGATTTCGGCGCCCCGCTCATCAGGACGATAGATGATCCTGTGGCGCCCTACCGGCAAACTCCAATAACCGGCCAGTTCCCGTTCCAGCGCCTTCCCGCAAGCCGGGTCCTCGAGGATTTCCGCCAGAGCCGCACGCACCTTGCGCTTTAAGCCGGGATGGAGGTGCCGAATGAGCGCCCGAACACCGCCCGGGACCTTGAGCGTGCGAGCCGCCATATCAGGGGATCAATTGGAGAAAAGCTCGTCCAGAGTATACCGCTTCTTGGTGCGCCGGAGCGCGCGTATCCCCGCGCGAATCTCTTTCATAAACCCGGCATCTCTCAGGATCTCCATCGTTTCGTGCAAGCCATCGTACTCATCCTTGCTGACGATGATGGCCACGGGCTTGCCGTTGCGCGTGATGGTGATCTCTTCGTCTCTTCGCTCCACCACGTCAACCAGCTCGCTCAGCTTCGTTTTTACCTCCGAGAGCGGCAAAACCTTCATAACTGCTCCTTTAGATTGTGGTCTAAATTCTGACCAATCTTACCTTGCGGTCTCTAGGACTTCAACCCCGGCCCTTTCGTCGGCCACCTCCGGATGGCCAAGTCGGCCAGGAAGAGGAAGAGGGCGAGGGCGGAGAGGGGTTGCCAGGTTTCGCGGGAGGCGGTGGCTTTGCCGGGGTCGGGGGTGAAGAGGCGCTTGACGCCTTGCTCCAGGCGCTCCGGGTCGAGCACTTCGCCGCCGCTCTCCTCGGCCAGGCGGCTGAGCAGCGCCATGTTCGCGTTCAGCTCGCGGTACTCCCGCGGATACGGAACGATGAATGGAAGCGTCGCAATGGTGGACGAAGTCCGATCTCTCTCCTCGTGAAGCGTGAGCAGATAGCTGCCGCGCCGGCTTGCTGTGAGGCGGCCTTCGTAGCGCCCCGGCGCGATTTGGTTGAATGCCGTAACGGCGGGCGCCTGCCCCGGAGCGGTCAAGTTCCCTTTGAGCTTGAGCTCGTTGATAAAGCCGCCCTGTTTGGAAAAGAGATCGACGACCGCCCTGATTTCGTCGCCTTCCTGCTGAATGTCGGTCTTCACGCGATGCTCCGTCGTCGCGCGCATCGCGCTCCGCGCCACCTGTCCCGCCCAGCGCGGAAAATCCTGCCAGGCGATCCAATGTCTCCCCCACCGGCCGCTGAGATCGGAAGTGTACGCGATGACTTTACCGAGTCCATAGCGCCATGAGACGAGCAGCGGATCGTCGCCCGCTTTCATCAGCAGCTCGGCCTGGGGCTTGGGATGCGTGAGGACGTAGCCCAAGACGGGCGGCATGCTCTGCTGCGCGAAGCCTTTGAGCGGGCCGACGGCCGCGACAATCCTTGGCTGCGCCGGCTTTTCGATCAGCAGATCGCGCGAGATCAGCAGCGTCTCGGTGGTGAAAATTTGCGGCACGGTCTGCGGATCGATCGCCGCGTAGCCTCTTCCTTTTCCGTCGCGCGCGATGTTTCTCATGAGCGCGAGATCGGCATCCTGCCCGATCGCCACCGTCGAGACCGTAATCCCTGCGCGCGCCATCCGCTCGACCAGTGCGTGAAAATCCGCCTTGTCGGTAAGCCCGTCCGAGAGCACCAGCGCATGCTTGATCGCCGCCGGTTTGGCCGAGAGCGAGCGATGCGCCTCGACCATCGCCTTGTAGAGATCGGTGCCGCCGTCGGACTGAATCGCCGAGAGCCGCTCGGAGATCCATTCGCCCTTTCCGACCGCGCGAAACGGCAATAGCCAGTCCCAAGCGGCATCGAACGTGAGAATGCCCACCTGATCGCTGGGGTTGAGCAGATCGGCGGCGGCGAGCGCGGCGGCTTTCGCCAGGTCGAGCTTGGTCGCCCCTTCCGCGCCCGCTCCCATGCTGCCCGACTTGTCCAGGACAAAGAGCAGCGCGATGTGCGGCATCTCCAGCCGCGACGGCGGCCTCATCTCAACCGGCAGAATCCTTTCCAGCGGAGTCCTGTAGTAGCCTCCCGCGCCGTAGCTCTGCGGCCCGCCGATGACGACCAGGCCGCCGCCGAGATCCCGCACGTATCTCTCGACCGCCTCCATCTTCGCCTGCGTCAGCCGATAGGCGGGGACGTTATCGAGCGCCACGAGATCGAAGGCGGCGATCTCCGGCAGCGCCAACGGGCTCTGCTCCGGCGGCGACTCGACCACGGCATATCCCTGCGCGCTCAGCGCATTGGCGAAGGCATGTTGTTTCTCTCCTGAATAGACGTAGAGCGCTCGCGGCTGGCCTTTCACTTCGACGATTCCTTGCAGCCGATTGTTTTCCGGCAGCGTGTCCGCGGCCGCCTCCACCCACAGCTCGTAGGTATGGCTCCCCGGCGCGGCCAGGCTGTCCTTGAAGCCGACCGGGTTGGCGCCCGGCCTCAAGCGCACGGCCTCCTCTCGTTGAATCACGCCGTCGCGCAGCAGCCTGACGCGGGCTTGAGTTTCGAATCGGCTCTCGATCGCCCCTTTGATCTCGAATGTCTCTGCGCCGTCTACCTGCTGCGGCAACGCCAGCTCCCGAACATAGACCTCGTTTTTTCCGCCGGAGAGACTCACGGGTAAAACCCATACAGGGACGCCGTGAGAGCGGAGAAACGGCAGCGCCCGGAGCGCCTCGCCGCGAATCTCGTTGCCGTCGGAGATGAGGAGAATTCTTCCCTGCCGGCCTTCGCCGATTTGGGCCACGGGCGCTTCGAGCGCGGCTTGCAAATTGGTCTCCTCCCGCCCGACTTCGGGTGAAAAATCGGCGAGAACAATGTCGGCGCGCGGAAAAACCTCCCATGCCGGGCGCTGCCCGAAGAACAATAATCCGGCCCGCGCGTCGGCCCCTTTGACGCCGCGCGCCTCTTCAAGAATCGCCAGCGCCTTTTCTTTCCCCTCCGCGCCCACGCTGCGGGAAAAATCAGCCGCGACAATCACGTCGAGCGCGGTGGCCGGGCTGAAGAGCTTCGGGTTCCACAGGGCCGCCGACATGATCGATAGCGCAAGCAGCCGGGCCGCGATGGGATAAAGCGCAGCGCCGCTGCGAAACACCAGGTAACCTTCGAACAACAGCAGCATGACCGCCGCGGCCAGCAGCGCGGGCCAGAGCGGCGACGCCGTTTCGGATTTCTCGACGGATTTTTCTCCGCGGCCGGCGGCTTTTTCCGGATCGAGCGCGACGCGCGGGCGGATGTCGGATTCGCCTTCGCTCAAAAGGTTCACGGCGAACTCGCCCTCTCTGCCTCCGCTCATGTAACTGTAAAAGCCGGCCGTGGGCGTTCCCGTGAAGAGCAGCGGGTTCGATGCCGCGCGCAGGACTTCCTTCGAGCCAAGCGGACTTTTGATTTCGATCCGCTGGTCCGTCGGCGCTAATTGGATTGCGTACGGCCGGCCGGCCTGGACCTGCGCGCCGGGAAACTCCGGCGCGCGCGGGCGAAACCAGTGAAACGCGTTGCTGAACAGCACCGGAAACGCAACTTTCCAGGGGAGATCCGAAGCCGAGAGGTCGAAGCCGATCGCGAGAACTTTCAGTTTCGCTCTTTCCAGCGCGACGATCAGCGGCCCCTCTTTCGACGCCGCCAGTGTCACGCCGTCATTCACGACCAGCCGCCTGGCTTCTCTCACATAGAGATCGTCGAAGCTGAGCCCCTCGACAAGCGGATGCTTGACGAGCGACGGCAGCAGGCGCGGGCCGGCTATTTTTCCGCCGGACTTAAGCGGCCACCCTTTCGCGAGGGTGTCGATCAAGATGAAGTTCCCTTCGGCGAGCGACAGCGGCGCGGCGCCGTCCAGCACCACGACGTCGTGCGACTTGAGCCGGGCGGAAAGCTCCTCTTGACTGAGAGAAGCCGCGCGCGTCACGAGAATATTCGGCAGCGCGCGAAACAGCCGCTCCAGATAGGGATTGTCCTTGCCGGCGTAGAGCACGCGCAAAGGCGACGCGCCTCCCACCGCGAGATAGGCCCGATTGTCGACGGTGAAATCGTCCTCAACATCCAGGCGCGCTTCCAGGCGGGCGGGGAGATTTCCCCGATAAGAATAGACGCGGGCCCGGCTCTCCCCGGCGCCGATCTCCACCGTCTCTTGAACCCACGGCTTTCCGTCGATCGCGAGCGCGAGCGGAGCGCGCGCCGGATGCGCCGTGAAGTTCTTGATGCGAACCATCGCTTCATGCCGTGCCGTCCCGTCGGCCGCCCGCCGCAGCTCGAAGCCGACGATGCCGATGTTTTCTCCGCCCTCTCCTACTCCGACGAGACTGAGATGCGCGGAGTTCCACGGCAGCTCCGCCGCGCCGTCGAAGGCGCCGTCGCTGATGACCACGACGCGATCGCCGCCGCCCGGCCGTAAGAATGAATGGGCGAACAGCACCGCCTCCTTGACCGGCGCGGGCGCATCCGTCGGCTGAATAGCCCGCGCGATTTCTCTGAGTTTGGCCTTGTCGCTGGTGGACGACGCGAGAATGGTAGGCCTGGGCCCGGCTCCGATGACCATCATCTTATCGTTCGCGGCCTTGGCGTCGATGAGGCGCAGAAATTCACGGCGCGCGTTTTCAAATCGCAACCCGTTCCGGCCTTTCGCTTTCATGCTCGCGCTCAAATCGAGCACGACGATGGTATCTCCTCCCGCCGAGCCGAAGCCGAGCAGCCGGGGATCGGCCAGCGCCGACACGAGAAAGATTGCAGCGAGGATTTGTAAGATGAGCAAAAGGTTCTTGCGGAACAGCCGGCCGAGCCTGGTCCCTATGGGACGCTCTCTCAAGACACGCTCCCACAGAAAGAGCGCCGTCGTTTTAACCCGGACGCCGCGCGGCCGTAGGCTGTGAAGGATAAGGATGAGCGGAATTGCCCCCAGGAGAAGCAGCAGAGCGTATGGAGAAGCG
>MGSS01000074.1:0-2738 GCA_001798595.1 Deltaproteobacteria bacterium RIFCSPLOWO2_12_FULL_60_19
CTGGATCGATGGCACGACTAGAATCGATCAAAGTGGGATCCTAAACCCAGACGGCACAAAGTATCGCATCCGTATCCACAACCAGGAAAAGCGTAGACTGGCAGCGGAACGGGAGCTTGAGGACTGCAATGACATAGACGAGATCTTTCATTCCACGGCGACTTTGCTTCAAAAGAGAATTAATAAGCAAAGCAAGGACCGGAAGGAAAACGAGCGCTTACGCGAGCTAAACCAACTATTGCCCCTGCCTTTTACCATCTGGGCTTTGGGAGAATATCATCCGCAACCAGCTCGGAGGGGAGCATCAGTAATCAACAGGGGTGATCATACTCGCCACATATTGGATCTGAAAAAGGCGGGCCTGTCTAACGCGATCCATTATTTTTTCGAGAAGCTCGACGAAATTGTCGCGGAAGGTTCCCTTGTCTCTATGATTCCATCGTCCAACCCGGCGAACGTTAACGCCGGACTTAAAGCAATAGTTCGACTGCTTGCTGAGAGAGGCCGAATGGACGCCAGCGCAATCCTGATCCGTCATCAGCAAATTGCGCCGTCACAATCTGGCTGGTACTTCCGTGTAGACCGCAAAGATGTAGATAGGCATCTTAAAAGCATCAAAATCGTGGAGTCGCCTATGATTCGGCGTCGGGTTGTGTTGCTCCTAGACGACATAGTAACGACAGGAACCTCTTTCATCGCCTGCAGAAAATTGCTCTTGGACGCGGGAGCGTCGGAGGTTATATGTCTCGCATTAGGCATGACGGAAAAAATCAAGGATTGAGCGAGATGGTTAGAAAGCTGGCACAAAGGCGACGCCTCCCCCTCAAACCTGCATTCTCGATTCGTCGCCGCTTGTGCTCCAAGAAGGACGACGCCTAGAATCGGACTTGGCGATCTTGACGCGATATCTGAACTTCAAGATTATAGCCCCCCGTACCTAGGCATATATTTGCGACAACAGGCTCCTTTTTGCTACTGCGAGTGCGATTGATATGAAGGATCTCCTGCCCGAGCCTGCGTATGATGCAATTAGGGAGCATTTGTCCCAGCGAGCACGCGAAGCCGCAGCCGGGTGGGAAGGTGGCTCCGATGAGGAAGACACATTAACAGGTGACTTAGGTGCAACCCTACGAACGGATTGGTCTCAGCTGCCGCCTGCAGACGGGTATCTTTGGCGATGGCGAGTCCGCTATAAAAAATTCCGAGGGCGTGGGCAGGGCGCGTTCGAGAAAACAAGTGGAGCCGATGGTATCCTGCAGATTGAGATAACCAGGGGTTCAGAGAAACATTTCAAGGGCGTACTCTTTCAGGCAAAAAAAGTAGGACGCTTGAATGGCGATTTGGCTTCTCAGCTAGAGCGCATGGAACAGCTTGCTCCGGGTGGATCCGCGGTAATCGAATACGGTCCGACAACTTATAGAGCGGCACCAGGCAAAGACTACTTGCAAGGACATGCAACTTCGCATGAACAGCGTGACGCCGGTTTCCGGCCTTTGTCAGAGTTCCTGGGCGACTCTTTTCTTCCGTGTGCGAGCGGTCTCCGGGGAATGTATTATGACGCCGTTCGGGAACTTCTCGTGTTACCGAGCGGTGTCGCGCATCACATTTCAGTTCGTCATCGAATCACTGTCGAAACTGAGAGGATATCATAGTACACAACTTGGGGCGGTTGCGGATTAGGTCAATAAACAGCCAAATTGTAGCAGCCTTGACCTTCTTTCATCGCCGATTTTGGGGGACGTTTTGGGGGACGTTGTTGACTACGTTGACTTACCAAAATGGCAAAGCTAACGAGCTTTAGCTTGCCTTCCTCATTTCCTCCGCCAGGATCTGATTGACGAGCGATTGATAAGGCAGTCCTTTTTTTTCGGCCGTCCGGCGCAGCCAGCCGAGGACTTTCGGGTCGAGCCGGATGGCGATCAGCTTTCTGGGCTCGTCTCCCAAGGTCGGCCGCCCTACGCGGCGCATGCCGGCGAGCTGCTTTTCAGAAAGCTCCGGGATGTCCGAGAAGTCAATCTTCTTTGGCTTCATATCTCTTTCTCTCTTTCCGGCTCGCTCTCCTCGCGCTGATGATCCGCGTGTTCTCTTCATCGCCTCGTCTCCTTAGAGTGTAAGCTATGACCAGCACCCTGCCGAAACCGCTTTTAGCCAGGCGCAATCGGCGAGGCTCGGCCGTCGAGTGTTCCAGGTCCTCGCCGTCCAGCCCATCCGGGTCAAGAAACGCCGTGGCTCCTTCCTCGAACGAGACCCCGTGCTTAAGTCGGTTAGCTCTGGCCTTCCGCGGGTCCCACTCGAACATTTGTTATGTATATACGAAATAGCGGCCACTCGCAAGATCGCAAGTGCCTACGGCTCGAGTCCGACGCCGATTAGTATTTAGCGAGTATTTCCGGCTCTAGCAGGGTGAGCTGCTGGGCAATCGCTCGCTGGTCGATCTTGTCGGCGATTTGCTCGTATCCGGCTTGTTTGATCATGGCCGGGAACCGAGTCTTTAGCTGCTCTAAAGTCCAGCGGACCGGGTCTTTCACCCCTTCCTCTTTCATTTTGCGCGCCGCATTTATGCCGCCGGCGGCTCCGACGTGATAATGCGGCTCTTTGTAAAAGCAATCGAAGCGCAAAATTCTTTTCCCCTCGTCCTGCGAGCCGGCGACCGTGATGTCGAAAGTCAGCCCTTCATCGCTGCCGCCGCGGCCGTGGCGGTGAGCGACGGTCATGCGCATTCCCGGCTGCTCGATAAT
>MGSS01000074.1:2767-23282 GCA_001798595.1 Deltaproteobacteria bacterium RIFCSPLOWO2_12_FULL_60_19
CCGGCTGCTCGATAATAATCGGATCATTCTTCGTCTTTTCCATCAATCGACCCTCCTGTGATGATAGCTTCGATCCTTCAGAAAAAAAATATCAGATTCCTTCGATCGGACAGACGACGTCGATGAGGGACGGTCTTCCGAGAGCGAGAGACCGCTTGATTGCGGGCGGAAGCTCGGGCGGCCGCTCGACTCTTTGGGCCTCGACGCCGTACGCGGCGGCGAGAGCACACAAGTCGGGGAGACGGAGCTCGGTGCCGATGACGCGGCCGCCCCAGTGGCGGATCTGGTCCCGCTTCATGTTCCCGTAGGCGGAATTCCGGACCACGAGGATCGAGATGGGAAGGTTCCACGCGGCGGCGGTGGCCAGCTCCTGGGTTTCGAGCATGAACGAGCCGTCGCCCGTCACGCAGGCGACCGGCCTGCCGGGGAAGGCGAGACCGAGGCCGATCGAGATCGAGAGACCGGCTCCGATGGCGCGGAAGTCGCCGGAGTGGTACGCGTAGGACGTGGCGATGAAGCGCCTGACAAGCTCGGTGGTCCCTCCGGCCCCGACGACGATCGTGTCTTCCGGCATGACTTCCTTGAGCGCGCGATAGACGTGCCACTGATCGATCGGCCCTTCCGCGCCGTAAGCATGCGATTCGAGCTTGTCGCGCCAAGCGCGCTTCTCGCGCGCAAGCCTCTCCAGCTGCGCGGTGTTTTTTCTTCTCTCCGATCTCTTTAACCGAACGATCAGCTCGCCGAGCACCGTCCTGGCGTCGCCGACCACCCCGTGGCGGACCGGATAGATCTTCCCGATCTCGTTCCGGTCGTTGTCCACCTGGACGATCCGCGCCCCTTCCGGTATCACTTTGTTTCCGTAGCCGAGCGTGAGCGCCTCGCTGAAGGTCGCGCCGACGGCGAGCACAAGATCCGACTCGAGAGAGAAGCCGCCGGCGAATGGAAACGCGCCGAAGCCGAGAACGCCAAGCGAAAGAGGGTGCTCTTCGGATAGGAGCCCCTTGTGCGACGGCGTGGTGGCGAACGGGGCGCCGAGCAGCTCCGCCAACTCTTTCAGCTCCGCTTCCGCGCGCGCCCAGTAGACTCCGCCGCCCGCGATGATGACCGGAGCGGCGGACTTGTTAAGTTCCTCGGCCACGCGCTCGACCGCGGCGCCATCGGGCGCAAGCGGGGGAGGAGGCTTCGGCAGCCACGGCGGCTCGGGAAGCTCGACTTCGAGAGTTTGGACGTCGCGCGGAACGCCTATATAAACCGGCCCCTTTCTTCCCGTCGTCGCCTGCCGGACCGCTTCCCGCAAAGAATCCAGGGCGCTCTCGGCCTTGAGCGTCACGCTCATCTTGGTGACCGGCTCGAACATCTCGCGCTGCGGGATCTCGTGCCAGGAGGAGGCGCCTTTTCCCGCCTCCCGGCTCCGGACATCGGACGATAGGGCGATGAGCGGAATCGACTCCTTATGGGCGTAAGCGATCCCGGTCAGCAGATTGGTCGCTCCGGCGCCGGCGGAGGCAAGGCAAACACCGAGGCCTCGCTTTGCCTTGGCGTAGGCCGCCGCCATGTAGGCGGCCGGGCATTCATGCATCGCCTGCACGAAGCGGATCTCCGGATCGCCGTAGAGCGCGTCGGTGATGTCGAAGACCGAATGGCCGGAGAGGCCGAAGATGTGGCGCACACCGGCCTCCTTCAGGAATTGCACGATGAGTCGGGCGACGGACAATTTCATTTCTATTTCCTTTTCTTCCACACCTCGGCTACGAAGCGGCGCACCGTGTCGAGGTCGGAATAGGCGGGATCGTCGAGCAGGGCATACTTGGCGCCGGGGACGATCCGCGCGTGCTCGGGGACGTCGTCTTTCGGGATGTCGATCCGAAGCGAGTTTCTTCCGGCCTCGACGAGTTTCTGGAAGGCGATCTGCCCCTCGCGCGACAGCAGCCAATTGACGAACACCCTGGCGGCGTTGGGATGGGGCGCGCGGTTGATGACCATGATATTCCCTCCGCCCGATCCCACCAGGCCCCCTTCTTTAAACCTGTCGGTGGCGAAGGAATCCACGGGAAGCCCCTGCTTCTTCGCCTCCCAGATATCGAGCCGGTCCGCGTTCTGCAGCGCGGCGATGGCGTACTTTCCCTGCGCCATCCAGTCCACCATCTGCCGGATGTCACGGCTTACCGTTACGTCCATCTCGGTGAGAAAGCGCTTGACGAAGTCCGGCCCGATCTCCCGGTTATGGTAGAGGAACTGGAGCGGCTCCTGTGTTCCGCCCGTGAGCGGCTCGGCGATCACGATCTTCCCCTTCCACCTGGGGTTGAGAAAATCCCAGTGCGATCTGAACTCCTGGGGCGTCACGAGGCTCGTGTTGTAGTGAAAGTAACGGAGCGGCGCGCCCGAGTAGGAAAAGATGTGCTTTCCCTCATCGTCGCCGTAGATGTGCCTGCCCAGCCACCATTTGGATGGGTCCAGCACTTCGGGAAGGAGCAGGGCCGGCGTGATCGGATCGAGAACCCCGCCCTTCAGTAGGCCGGCCGCGGCGGAGCCGGCACCGCCGATCAGAAGGTCCGCCAGGTACTTCCCCGCCCGTCTTTCCGAAAGGATGCGCGTGACTCTCTCCGATCCGCGGACGGTCACCTCGACGAGCCTTATCTCGGGGAACTTCTTTTGAAACTCCTGAAACAGCCGCTCGTGGCCGGGGAAAGTGTAGATGACGACCGTCCCCTCCTGCTTCGCGGCCTTGACGGTCTTCTCCCATTCCTCCTTCCAGTCGGCTCGGGCCGCCGCAGGGAGGAAGATCGCGAACAGCAAGACAAGAATAAAACCGACGCGGAGTTGCATAAGAGCCACTTTTCTCGTCATTGAATTGCGGTGGCCCGGCAACGGGCTTGACACTGTGCTGCTCTATACAATAGGCGCTCGACAAAATCTATCCGTGAGGAGACGCGAAGGTCGTCCGGCAATTGACAACCTGTTTTACGGTCTGGTATGGGAGCGGTGACCGAAATCTCCAGAGGCGGAAGATGTAT
This sequence comes from Deltaproteobacteria bacterium RIFCSPLOWO2_12_FULL_60_19, assembly GCA_001798595.1. Taxonomy (GTDB): domain Bacteria; phylum Desulfobacterota; class Binatia; order UBA9968; family UBA9968; genus 2-12-FULL-60-19. The sequence goes on from MGSS01000074.1 coordinate 5,782, forward strand.
CATTTGTCGAAGCTCCGCTTTCCGGAAGTCGAGAGCCTGGCGCGCTCGGGACGTTCTCTCGTGATTCTCCCGGTCGGCGCCGTGGAGGAGCATGGCCCTCACCTGCCTCTCGGACTCGACACCTTTGCGGCCGAGGCGTACGCCGAGGCGGCCGCGCCCCATCTTGAGGACAGCGGCTATAGTGTGGTTCTGGCGCCGGCGGTTTCCTATGGAGTCGCCCGCCAGGCGAGCGATTTCCCCGGCACGCTCACGCTGGAGCCGGCGACGCTGCGCGCGCTGATCGTCGACATCGCGCGCTCTCTGGCGCGGACCGGCTTTACGCGGCAAGTGATTCTCAACGGCCACGGCGAGAGCCCCCACGTGAGGGCGCTGGAGGAAGCCGCCAGGGCTCTGGCGGAGGAGGAGACCGCGCGGACGATCTGCGTCGGATTCACGAGCGATCCCGCGATTACGAAGGCGTGCATTCGGGAGGGCATGCAGGGCCTTTCCCGAAGCCCGCGTCCCGATCGGGAAGGCCACGCGGGAGAGTGGGAAACATCGCTCGCCCTTTACTGCTTTCCGAACCTGCTGGACACGCAAGGCTTGCAAGAGATCGAGCCGAACTTCGACTACGACATCGACGCGCTCAGGGCCGAGAAGAAAAATTATTGGACGCTCACCGCCGGCCGCGGTTACTTCGGCTCTCCGGCGGCGGCCAGCGCCGAGACGGGAAAGGCTCTCGTATCCATAAGAGGGCGTAACATCGCGCAGGTCATTTTGAACGCTTTCCGTTGAATTTCCGGACAGCGCTCCAAACTACCCGTGAGGGGGCTTGCTGCCGGCGGCCGTAATCGTGATATGCGACATCGCGCTATCAGCCTTCGCGCCGTGCCAGTGGCGCTCGCCCGCCTTGATATGCGCGACGTCGCCGACGGTTATCTCCCGCTCTTCCTTTTCCGTCGCGACCGTGCCCCTGCCGGACGTGACCTCTCATCCCGCCGCAGCAGGATTTTGTCGAACGATTCGACGACGACAATATTATTGCCTGTTTGTCGGTGTGATACTCGAGTACCCGGCGTTCTCTCTCTTGGCTTTCTTCGCCGCCCTTTTTTCCATCAGGGTCCTCTGGGGTTTCTTTTTCTGCTCTTTCTTCCGGTCTTGTCCTTTGCTCATGGTATTCGCTCCTTATGATCGAGTTTGATAGGTCGTGCGGAACAGCGCACGCTCGCCTATCGCTATTGCCGCCCCGACTCCTCACGCCACTTCATTACTGCCCACAGCAGTTTTTATACTTTTTGCCGCTTTCACATGAGCAAGGCTCGTTACGTCCAAGTTTCTTTTCGACTCTCATTGGTTTTTGGGGATTCAATAACCGTTCGAGAGCGGTGATATCTTCCGGCTGGTCCGGTTCCAGTAGAACTTTATATTCCCAACCCTTTCCCTTAAACAGCGAGGTGACCTCTTTGAGTCTTTTGTCTGTTCGTACATGAACAACTGCCGGATTCTTTTCGGTGCCCAGTTTCGCCGTCTTTTTAACATCGAAATTTCTCAGCCGATTCTCACCGTCGACGATGCTTTTCATCCTGCCGATATAAGCAATTCTGTTTCCCATGTTTTCACTATCTCAAATATTAAAGGACTCGGCTACAGCCTTTGCCGCCTTCGAGAAGCCGCCGACCCGTAGTTTCCAATACCCTTTTCACGACTTTGGGCTCGCCGCCTTTCTTTCATGACTCGACACGTTGACGCATATCTCTAGAACAGCCCTTCCTTTTCGAGCTTTCTCGCAAACCGATCGTCGACTAAGTCTTCGGCTTTCAGCCGGCGGATCCTTTCGTTGGTCAAACCGAGCAGCCGGATCACGTTGCGCACGCCCTCGACCGTGGGGTAGATGCGCCGGTCGTATAACATCGGCAGGCTCTCGTAACCCTCCACGGCTTGTTCCACGTTCGGCAGACGGAGTCCCTTGGCCAGGCTCTTGAGCACCGCCGCCTTGTTTTCCGGCTGGGCGATAAACGCCATCGAGTCCACGACGCCGCGCAAAACCTTTTCCACGACGTCCGGCGAGGAATTGATGAAGCTGCGCTTGGTCATCATTCCCGTGCTCTGGAACGGGATGGGCAGTTGGGCCAGATCGGCGAGGTTGGTAAAGCCCCGGCTTTTGAGGGGCGCCGCAAAGGTATAGCCGAGATGCGCCGCCGCTACGGCGCCGTTAAGAACCGCTTGGCTGCGGATAGATTCATCGCCCAGAACGCGAAAGGTGATGCTGTCACGCTTCGGGTCCAGGCCCCAGTAGTCGAGAGCCAACATCGTAAAAATCCAACCGCCCCCGCTCACGCTGGTGACGCCTATCACTTTGCCTTTTAAGTCCGAAGGAGCTTTGATTGCCGGCGACGCCATGATGTTGCCGATGAGTTTATTGATCAGCCCGGCGACGAATACCAGGTCGGTCCCTTCCGCGGCGGAACCGAGCACCGCGCCGGTGACGGAGCCTTCGTGAAGCTGCGATTCGCCGGCCGCGAGAGCGGCCATGCCGATGGGCCCGCTGCGGACGTGGACGAACGTCAACTCCAGGCCATAGCGCCGGAAGAAGCCCTGGTCTTGGCCGACGAACATGGCGGCCTCCCGCTCGCTGAACGAGCCGGTTGTTACTGTGACTTTGGTCCGCGCCTGCGCGGCCGGCACCGGTTTGACGGCGGTAGCGATCAGCAGAACAAAAAATAGAATGCAAATTCTCGGTCTCATCGCATCCTCCTTCAGCCGCGGCGCGCGGTCGCCGCTCGCGGCCCACGATCCGCGCCCCTTTCAGCCGGCTCTTCGGATCGCCGATGCGTCCCTATGTTCCGACTTTTCTCACCGGCCCGCGAGCACTGATTTGATAAAACCGCTTTGATCCAGCTCTCTTATCAGGCGGCTGTCGGCGAAGTCGTCGGGCTTCGCCCCTTTGGCTTTTGGATTTTGCTTCTCCAGGTCCTGGAGCAGGTTGGCGATTCCCGCCGGATAGGGTGGAATAGTGAAACCGCTTTTGATGATCAGCTCGTAGGTCTCTTCGAGCAGCTCCTGGTCGTCGGTCCGGAAATATTTCCCCATGGTTTTCATGGCGAATGGTTTGTCCCTCTGCCCGCGCGCCGCGCCTTCGACGTAGGCCCGGAGAAAACGGCGGACGAGATCTTCGTTGGACTTGATGAACCTGCGCGTCGTCACCACCCCGTTGACGTGATATTCGACGTCGAGCGTCGAGAGGTCGAGCAACTCTTTGAGTTTCACCTTCCGGGCTTGCAGCGTCGCCGGCGGCGTGATCGCCGCGGCGTGGACTTTGCCGGCCGCCATCGCGCTCACCGTCTCGGCCGGCCCGCCGGTCTGGACCATCGTGATGTCGCGCTCCGGGTCGATCCCGTAGCGGCGCAATGCGATTCGAGACGCAAGGTCCGACTGAGTGCCGAAGCGCGTCGTGCCGAACACCTTGCCCCTTAAATCCTCCATGCGGTTGATGTTGGGCTGGCTGAAGATCCACCAGTTAAATTTCTTCGCGATGGTGGCGACGATGACGGTATCCGTGCCCGAAAGATTGGCCTGGATCGATCGGCCCGGCGCCGCCGGCCTGAATGATCGGCAGCTCTCCCGACAACATCGCCTGAATCGCCAGCGAGCTTCCCGGAATGCTGATAACTTCGACGCTCAGCCCGTGCTTCTCGTAATAGTTGCCTTCTTTGGCGAGCCAGAGCGACATCTGCGTCGCCGACGCCGAGCCGACGCCGACGCGGATCTTGTCGAGCTTCTTCTCTTGCGCGAGCGAGGACGACGCAAAGCAGAACGTCAACACGAGCGCGCATGAAATTGTCAGCCGGCGAATCATTCGGCTTCTTCCGTCATCGCGTCACTTCGCCAGCGGATCGGGGCGGAGCTGGAAGTGCACGGCTATCGGCGTGGAGCCTTTGCCGCCCTCCTTGAGCCAAGGCGCGCGGTCGCCGCTCGAGCTCCACAATCCGCGGCCCTTCCAGCCGGCGTTCGGATCGTCAATGCGCCCGTCAAAGCCTTTGGCGTAGAAACCGAGCGGATAGGGCACGCGCAGGATGATCATCTTGCCGTCCTTGAACGCGATCAAGCCGTCGTTCAGGTTGCCGGTCGACATCGGCACGTCCTCGCCGAGGCCGAACGTGTTATGCTGGTCGACCCAAGAGTAGTAGCTCGATTCAGCGGTGTTCTGTCCGATCCCCTGAAATCCGGGGCCCGGGTATTGGTGAAACGTCCAGCCTTCGGGGCAGTGGTTGCCAGTCGCCTTCGGTCCGTTGAGCGGACCCTTGCACTTCCTCCGGTCGAAGCTGCCGAGGTGCCCGCTCGCGAGCGATACCCACACGACGCCTTTTTTGTCGATGTCGGCGCCACGCACGCCGAAGCCAGGCGGCGGCACGTTGTAGATCTCCGCGAGCGCCGTCGCCGGCGGATTGGGTCCCGGAACGAGCCGGACGATGGAGCCGGGGTAACCAAACGTCGAACCCCAAATCGATCCGTCCACAGGACTCGGCATCACGGCGTAAAAGCCCGACACGATACGTTTGTCCTTTGTCGGATCGACCGGCTGATTGGGCTCGACGTATTCATCGCGCTTGCCGTTGCCGTTGGTGTCGAGGATGAGCGCCGTCCAGCCCTGCGACTTCCCGAGATCGCCCGTCTCGTCGAGCATCTTGGTGTTGACCCAGCCGACCACTGGTCCGCCGCCGCTGGTCCACAGCGTGTCGTTGGCGTCGTAGCCAAACTGCAGGTGGTGCGTCCCGAAGCAGGTGTCGACGAACGTGTACTGTCCCGTCTTGGGATCGAGCATCGTTAGCTGGCGGTTCGTCCGCTCCAGCGGGAAGAGCCTGGCCGAGGGATGATCGGAGCCCTTTTTACAAAATGCCGGGTTGTCGGGCCCGCGTGACCGCGCTGCGAACCAGACCCGTCCCTTGCGGTCGAACATGCCGTTGTGGTTGTTGGTCTGGTTGCTCCAGATCTTCTCCGCGCCCCAGTAGGGCGAGGGTTGCATCAACTTGTCGCTCGCCGCATGCCCCGGCCCGAGCGCTTCCGGCGTGTTGGCATCGCGCGCCGGCGCGACCATGTTCGCGGTGGTGTGTTTTACCGGGTCGAGCACTGGAATGATGTCGGTGCTGTACTCCGCGGAGCCGTAGAGAGGGCCATAGGTGTTGACGGTCGGGTAGCGCCGGTCCGAGGCGATCAGGTCATGCAGGTAATGCTTGTCGTTGAGCCAATCCCAGGTGGTGACGACGATATTACGCTCGACGCCTTGCGGCCGCGCGGGCTTGGCATGGGGCAGCTCGCCCTTGGCGATGCGGTCCGTCCAATCCGCGAAGTACTTGATGGGGGCGCCGCCGAGATCCTTGATGAGCGTGTTGGACATTCTCTCGCCAGACTGACCCGACTGGATACGGCGCAACCACGCTTCCTCGGAAGTGGCAAAGTTGCCGAGCGGGTGGGGCACGTTTTTCGGGAAAGTGCGGGTGGAAAGCTGGCCCATTTGATGGCATCCGACGCAGCTTCTGTTCTTGATTTCGGTAAGCCACGCGCCCTGAGTTATCTTTGCGGGAATTTTTCCCTTGCCGCCGAATTCGCTCGCTTCCGGAATTTTGAGCAGGGAGTACCAATAAATCGCCGGATAGTACTGCGCCGCCGCGGCCTCGTTTGGCGCCACAACGGCCTTGAGGTTTACGATCTTGCCCGGGGTGGATTTCACCTTCGGCGAATCGACCAGCCCGTACCCGCGCACCCAAATGTTGTAGCTGGTTTTGGGCAGATCGGGCAGCACGTAGCGCCCCTGGTCGTCGGTGACCACGCTTCGGGAGAACCTCGTCGGCAGCTCGGTCGTTTCGGCGATCACCCAGACACCGGCCTCCGGCCCGTTCACGCTCCTGACCACCCCGCCGATGTCGTCGTCGTCGATTTGTACCGCCGCCGCGGGTTTTTGTTGCCCGCTCAGCCGCAGCGGCCATGCAGCCGAAAACGCCGCGACCGCGATTGCCGCCGCTCCGAAGTACCAAAGGCCTGTCATCCTCATGTCGGGCTCCTTTCCTCTTGTCCCACTCCGATCTTAGACGACCCAAAACTACCCGACAATAACCCGCCGTGTCAATGCGTATGAAGAATGCGGCCTTCGTAGGGGCAGGCCCCCGTGCCTGCCCGGTCTCTTGGGCGACCACGGGGGGTCGCCCCGACAAATCTTCGCAAAACTACGCCACCACCTTGGGCGCTCACGAATTCACAACGCGCTTCACAATCGACGCGATCCGTTCCACGCTCTCGAAGCTCACGTCAGGCTCGCAGGGGAGTTCGATTAAATCAGCCCAGACTCGCTCCGCATGCGGAAGTGGCTGCCGTACCCAGGATTCATAATCCGGCAGAAGGTGGATCGGGACGTAGCTCCCCTGAACTTCATAACCCGCGCGGCCCAGGGTCTCGATGAGACGCGCGGCGAGGTCCTCGTCCCTTCCCTGCGGACGGACTCGAACCACTTCCGTCAAGCAGGCGGAGCCGCTTCGGTGTGGGATAAGTTCCAAACGTTCGCCGCCGCCGAGTAGGTTTTGGTAAGCCCGGACGCGGGCGCGGCGGGCGGCAATGTTATCGCCGAGCGTTTGCATGAGACCGCACGCGACGGCCGCGTTCAGGTTCGCCATGGCTTCTTTCCGATACGGTGCCGGCGGCGAATCGGGACCGCTTCGCCGGGAAAATAATCCTTCCGCCGGAAGCGTCCAGCGCCTCCAGCGCCGCCAAATCATCGTGGACAAAAAGCCCCGGAAGGCAGTAGAAAGCCGCGACTGTGACAGATCGATCTTGAAATCGCGGAGAAAGTTTTTTGCCCGGCAAACGGCGACACCTCCTCCGAGGCCGGAGCAAACCTTCTCGCCGCCGAAGCTTAAAATCCCCGCGTCGCCGAAGCCGCCGACCGGACGGCCGTCGATCGTCGCCCCCAAAGCCTGCGCCGCGTCGTCTATGACACGGATGTTTCTGCTTTGCGCCAGATCCACGATCACGCCGATGTCGGCTGGGTTGCCGAAAAGATGCGGGACGACAACCGCTCGGGTTTTCTCCGTCAGTGCCGCCCCGACGGTCTCGACGGTGAGGTTGAGTTCCTCTCCCACGTCCGCGAATACCGGCGCCGCACCGATTGCCAAAATCGGCGGGACGACGCTGGTGCAGCAGAATGTTGGAATCACCACCTCGTCCCCCTGGCGGACGCCGCACGCCCGCAAGACGATTTCCAAAGCGAAGCTTCCGGAGCCGCAGAGAATCGTGGCTTCGACGCCGAGCGGTCGGACGATCAAGGATTCCAGGTTGTCAAGATCAGGCCCGTCGACGACGCTCCCGGAGAAAATCGACCGGAGGATCGCGCGATAAGTCGCGCCGTTCCAGTAAGGGACGGCCAGCGGTACGCGGCAAGGGTACACGGTAAAAGATTAAAGACGTGTTCGTGGTTCGACAAGCTCACCACCCTGAGCAAGTCGAAGGGTGACTCGTGATCGTTCTTTGACGCGTCACCTATAAAGCAGCACGGACTCGCGCTCAGCGAGCCATGCCGCCTCGTCCGCCGTGGCGAGAGCGTCGAGGTCGGCCGGCGTTGCGGCGGGATCGTCCACCCACTTGCGCAACAGCTCGCTCCCGTTGATCACGTCGATGGCGAGGCGGTCGCGTTCGTATTCGTAGGGAAAATCGCGCCAGAGATCGTAGTCGGGCTTGAGAAGCCGCAACGACTTGAGCGCGAGCGCGATCAAACGCCACGGCTGAAAGCCTTCGTGGTTATAACTTGGATCGTCGACGTGGATCTGGATTCCGGCGCAGAGCCTGCCCGCGTGCTTGTTGAACGTCGGCTCGAACCAGCACTCTCTCAGCCGGCAGCCGCCTAACCAATTGTTATTTCGCGCGAGCGCTTCCATCTTTGTCAGCAATGCGCGAGCGTCGAGATCGGGCGCGCCGAACATTTCCAACGGCCGCGTCGTGCCGCGCCCCTCGGAAAGCGTGGTCCCTTCCAGCATGACCGTGCCGGAGTAGCAGCGCGCCATTGAAAGGTTGGCCGCGTTCGGGCTCGGATTCACCCACACGCGTTCTCCCAACGGCCAGCCGTAGCCGGGCGCGCGCGACGGCTCCCAGCCGTCCATAGTCACGACCTCGCACTCGACACCGAGGCTGAGCGTTTTGACGAACCATCGCGCAATCTCCCCCAATGTCAGCCCGTGGCGCATCGGCAGCGGCCCCGCGCCGACGAAGCTTTCCCAGCCCGGCCGGAGTTTCAACCCTTCCACGGGACGCCCGGCGGGATTGGGACGGTCGAGCACCCAGACGGTTTTGCCGCGCTCGGCGGCTGCTTCGAGAACGTAGCGCAGCGTCGTCGCAAAAGTATAAACGCGGCCGCCCACGTCCTGCAGATCGACGAGGAGAACGTCGAAGCGATCCATCATCGCCGCTGTGGGACGGCGCACTTTGCCATAGAGACTGAAAACCGGAATTCCATGCGCCGGGTCGCGGAAATCGGGCGACTCGATCATGTTGTCTTGTTTGTCGCCGCGCAGCCCGTGCTGCGGACCGAAGGCCGCAGTCAGTTGAACGTCGTCCAGCGCGGCGAGCGCGTCGAGCGAATGGACGAGATCGCGCGTCACCGAAGCCGGGTGGGCAAGCAATGCCACGCGCCGGCCCGCCAGAGGTTTTCTGAGCGCCGGCTCTTCCAACAGGCGGTCGATGCCGAACTTCATCGCTTCACCATCGCCGATTCGTTTACGACGACCGCATCCAGCGGCCCCATCTCCAGCGCGAATGCATCCGGGTGATGAAAATCAGGTTGACCCGGCGGGTGGTTAAGCGCCCAATACGATAACATGCCGCTTTCCTCTTCGATCACCGCGCAGAGCGCGAGCTTGAGCCGCGCGCCCGGCCGTGCCGCTGGCAAACGATCCAGGTTGATGACTGCATCGAGTTCCAGACTATCCCGTGTGCTGCGCACAGTAAGCTTCGGTGCTAAGGTTTCCGCTGCAGCTGCCGCTCGCTCCCGGTAGTTCACAAACTCATACACCGCCCATTCGCCCGACGGCGCGAAGTTAAATTCGCGGTACGCAGCCCCGCCCTTCACGGCAACGAAAGCCTCGAAGCAGGTGTGCTGCCAGAGCCGATCCGCCCTCAGCGACTGCCGCAGCGGCGGAATCCGCACACCGGCCAAGTTTCCCTTAAGAAGATACGTGAAAGCAAGCCCGCCGTCGCCGGTCCATGAGACGCGAGCTCCGATCCCGCGCACCGCCTCACAGGAAGTTCCGGGATGGGGCATCAGCGCGGCGGAATACGTCATGGCGCGCGATCCTTCTCTTGAACCCTAAAACCTTTCTAACCCTTCACCCTCCGAGATACGCCTGTCGCACGCGGTCGTTGCCGGCCAGTTCGCTCGCCTTGCCTTCGAGGATGATCGTTCCGGTTTCCAGGACGTAGCCGCGGTGGCAGACCGCGAGCGCCATCGCCGCGTTCTGCTCGACGAGCAGGATGGTCACGCCCTCGCGGTTGATCTGCAAGATGATCGCGAAGATCTGCTCGACCAGGATCGGCGCGAGTCCCATCGAAGGCTCGTCGAGCAAAAGCAGCCTCGGACACGCCATCAGCCCGCGGCCGATCGCCAGCATTTGCTGCTCGCCGCCCGACAGCGTGCCCGCGCTTTGCCGCGCGCGCTCCTTCAACCGGGGAAAGAGCGCAAAAACTCTTTCGATATCGTCCCCGATCGCGGCCCCGTGCCGCGTGTAAGCGCCGATCTTGAGATTCTCCAGCACCGTTAACCGCGGGAATATCCTTCGCCCTTCGGGCACGTGGGCGACCCCCAGGCGCACGATTTCATGCGGCGCCGATCCCGCCAGCGGTTTTCCATCCAACTCGATCTGTCCGCCGCGCGGCTGAAGCAGCCCGGAAATCGTTTTAAGCGTCGTGCTCTTCCCCGCGCCGTTGGCGCCGAGCAGCGTCACGATCTCGCCCTGGGCGACGGTGAAGGAAAGCCCTTTCAGCGCCTGGATGGCGTCGTAGAAGACCTGAATTCGCTCGACCTTAAGCATGGTCCGCCTGCTTGCCGAGACCGAGATAGGCTTCGATCACGCGCGCATCCCGGCGCACTTCGTCCGGAGTCCCCTCGGCGATTTTCTCCCCGTAATCGAGGACCGAAACGCGATGCGAGATGCCCATGACCACGCGCATGTTGTGCTCGATCAAAAGAACGCTGCGCACGTGGACGCCGATCAACTTCTCGATCAGCGCCATCATCCCTTCCGCTTCCGAGGGATTCATTCCAGCGGTGGGCTCGTCGAGCAGCAGCAGCTCCGGCTTCGACGCCAGCGCGCGCGCCACTTCGAGCCGGCGCTGGTCGCCGTAGGCGAGGCTCGACGCCCACTCCTCTTCCCTACCCTCCAGGCCGACCAGGGCGAGCAGCTCCATCGCCCGCTTCGCGGCCTGGTTCTCGCGCGCGTAAAAACGGCGGGACCGGCCGATGATGTCGGCCAGGCCGACACCGATGCGGGCATGCATTCCGACCAGAACGTTTTCCAGGACGCTCATTTCGCCGAAGAGGCGGATATTTTGAAACGTGCGGCAGATGCCCGCGTGCGTGATGCGGTCCGGCGTAACGCCGCGCAGCGAACGATTTTTGAATCGGATCTCGCCCCGATCCGGCCGGTAGTGGCCGGTCAGCGTGTTGAAAAATGTGGTCTTCCCCGCGCCGTTGGGGCCGATCAGCGCTGCGATCATGCCGTCTTCGATCGCGAGATCGACGCTCTGGAGCGCTACCAGGCCGCCGAATTTCTTCGTGAGACCCTGAACCTCAAGCAGCGCCATCTTAGTTTTCTCCCCTGTCGCCGCCTGTGGTGAGCTTGCCTGTCCTGAGCGAAGTCGAAGGGTCGAACCGCCTCTCCCGCTTTTGCGGCGGCAGAATGCCACGCGGCCGGAAGATCATCATGAGAATGAGAATCAGGCCGAAGATCATGCGCTCGTATTTCGCCGGCTCGAACTGCGACGGGATCCGGCTCAAGTCGAGGCTGCCGATAAGCGGCAGAGTGAGAACCAGGCCGGATTGGCGCAAGGCGTTGAGCCATAGCGAGAGTCCCTTGAGCAGTTGTAGGTTGAGGATCGTCACCGCCGTCGCGCCGAGAATCGCGCCGGGGATCGAGCCCATCCCGCCGAGGATGACCATTGCCAGTACCCCGATGGACTCCATGAAGGTAAAGCTCTCGGGATTGATAAAGACCTGTTTGGCCGCAAACAGGACGCCCACGGCCGAAGCGAACGACGCGCCCACGGCAAAGGCCAGGAGCTTCATCCTGACCACGGGGATCCCCATCGCCACCGCCGCGATCTCATCCCCGCGGATCGCTTTCCAGGCGCGGCCGACCGGCGAGTCTTCGAGCCTGCGGGTGACGAGGATGATGGCGAGGAGGAGCAGCAGCACGATGAAGTAAAAATAGAGCGGATAGAGCGCGGCCGGATCGACCGCCACGCCCAAGCCTTCCAGCAGCGGTTGGAAAAAGAGCGGCGGCCGTTCGATCGGCGTGATTCCTCTAGGGCCGTTGGTCAAGTTGATCGGCTTGTCGAGGTTGTTGACCAGCGCGCGCACCACCTCGGCGAAACCGAGCGTGACGATGGCGAGATAGTCTCCGCGCAGGCGCAGGACGGGAAGGCCCAGGAGCGCTCCGGTAAGCGCGCCCGCCGCGATGCTGAGGAGCAGGAAAACAAAAAACCACGCTTGCGACAGCGGGAAATAGCCGCCGGAAATAAATTCGTTCGCCTGGCTCGAGCCGAAGATCGCCCAGAGATAGGCGCCGATGGCGTAAAACGCGACGTAGCCCAGGTTGAGCAGGCCGGCGAAGCCGACGACGATGTTTAGGCCGAGGGCCAGGGCGACGAAGATCCCGACCTGGATCGCAATTTCGAGATAGTAACCGTTGATCGTCCCGATGAGCGGCAGCACCACGACCAGCGTCGCGGCGGCGAGCGAGAGTTTGACCGCGCGCGACACCGGCGCGTAGTAAATCAGCAGTAGCGATGCCTCGAAGGCGAGAAAGGCCAAAACGGACTGCGGAAAATAGTAGACCAGCAGACTGCTCAGCAGAATATACCCGACCAGCCCGGCGGTGAAAATCCGGTTTTTCATTTTCGATTCTCGATTGCCGACTTTCGATTAGTGGATCTTCAGCCAAAGGCTGATCCGCCTCAGGCGGAAAAGTCAAAAACCTGTACTGAGCAAAGTCGAAGTATCCAAAATCTAGAATCGGCTCACACTCCCTCCTCCCTCACCTTTTCCCCCAACAACCCTTTGGGCCGAAAGATCAGAATCAAAATCAGGATCACGAACGCGAAGACGTCCTTGTACTCTGCGCCGAAGGCGCCGTCGGTGAGAATGCCGAGATAAGAGGCGGCGAACGCCTCCATCAACCCGAGCACGAGCCCCCCGAGAACCGCTCCGGGAATATTGCCGATGCCGCCGAGCACGGCCGCGGTGAACGCCTTGAGCCCCGGAACAAAGCCAGTGTAGGGATTGACGAGGCTGTAGTGAAGCCCGAACAAGACGCCGGCCACGCCGCCCATCGCGCCGCCGACGAAGAAAGTAAGGGAGATGATCCGGTTGACGGGAATTCCCATGAGCGCGGCGGCGTCGGGGTCCTGCGCCACGGCGCGGATCGCCGTGCCGAGCCTGGTCTTGTTGACGAAGAGATAGAGGCCGGCGAGCATCGCCAGCGCCGTGGCGATGACGAGAATGGATTTAAACGGCACCTCGACCATGGCTCCAAGGCGGACGCTCCTGTCTAACAGAGACAGCGTCGGGTAGCTCAGATAAAAGCTGTTGTGCCAGACGCTCTCGACCAGGCGAATGAAATCCTGGAGAAAAAAAGAGGCGCCGATGGCGGAGATCAGGGGGACGAGGCGCGGCGCGCCGCGCAGCGGCCGGTAGGCGGTCCGTTCCAACGCCACAGCCGCCAAGCCGCTGACGATCATGCCGGCGAGGATGATCATGAGGACGACAAAGGCCGGATTGAGCGCGGCGAGAGTCCCCGACGACTCAAGCGCCAGAAGGATCTCCACCCCGACGAAGGCGCCGAGGACGAAGATCTCGCTGTGGGCGAAGTTGATGAACTCCAGCACGCCGTAGACCATCGTGTAGCCGAGCGCGATGAGCGCATACATGAAGCCCAGCACGATGCCGTCCATCAGGACTTGCAGGAATATGTCGAGCGAGAGAGCCACGGTCCCGCCCTTTCTAACAAATCCCCCTCCGCATCGCCACCTGTCCTCGCTTCCCTTCGGCGGTGAGCGCTCAGGGCGGTCGAACCGCGCTCGGAATCTCAAATCTCAAATTCCAGATCTCATATTTGCCATTTGAGATTTGCGATTTGAGATGCCCGTAGGGCGAGGTTGACAGGGCGACTGGCCATTGGATACTTTACAGCAAATGAAGAAGCTGCTGCTCATCGTGCTCGGCGTCTTGATCTTGCTCGCGCTCGCGATCGTCGTCGTGCCGCCGTTCATCAACCTGGGCGCCTACAAGGCGCGCTACCTCCCGCTGGTCGAAGAGGCGCTGGGGCGGAAGGTCGATGTCGGCGAGATCCGCCTGAGAATCGTGCCGGAGCCGGCGCTCCGCCTCTCGGGGCTGAAAGTCGCCGACAATCCCGCATTCTCCAAAGAGCCGTTCTTCGCGGCAGAGCAAATAAGCTTGCGCCTCAAGCTACGGCCTTTGCTCCGGGGACAGTTTCAAGTTGAGGAGTTTGTGCTGGAGAAGCCGCTCGTCAATCTGGTCAAGAAACCGGACGGCAGCTTTAACTTTTCCGATCTAGGAAAAAAGAAAGAAGATGGCCCGAAGAGGGAGAAAAAAGAGCCGCCGCGAAAAACCAGAGAGGCCGCGAGACTCTCGGAGATGGTTCCGGCCCTGCTGCGCATCGAAGGAGGCGACGTCACTTTCCAGAGCGCCGGGCAGAAGCCGCTCCGGATTCGCGGTCTGGATGTCTCGCTCAAGGACTTTTCAACCGATCGCCCATTTCCCTACCGCGTCGCGTTAAGCGTCGCCGGTTTAAAACCCGTCTCGCTCGAGGGACAGGCGCGCTATCAGGAATCCGACGCGACTCTCAGCTTGAAGGACAACCAGCTCACGGTGGAGGATATCGCCCTGGCGCTCAACGGGACGGTAGCCGATCTCGCGGGCGCGCCGCGCCTCAACCTGTCGCTCGCCAACGAGGGATTCGAGATCAAGCCGATCGTTCAACTCCTTGCCGCGCTGGGAGTGACGCCCAAGCAGCTCGAAGTATCAGGACCCGTAGGACTGAGAGTCACGCTCGCCGGACCCTCCAACAATCTTGTGTCGCAAGTCAGGGCCAGGCTCAAAGGATTGAAGGTCAACGATCCCCGCGCTCTCAAAGGAACGGTGACGGGTGAAATCCAACTGTCCGTGCCCCTGGGAGGCGGAACTTCGGTCACGCAAAGTCTGCGCGGCGACGGCAAGATTACGGCTAAAGACGGCGAGTTGACGAACGTGGACCTGGTAAAAAAAATCGAACAGGCGACGGGGCTGCTCGGGATGTCCAAGGAACAGCGGGCCGGCGCCACGACGTTTAATACGTTCGAGACCGATTTCGTCCTGGCCGGCGGCGTCGCTCAGTTCAAGCGCATCTATCTGCAAAGCCCGGCGATGGAGGCCTACGGCAGCGGCCAGATGAAATTGGAGCCGCAGACGCTCGACCTCCGCATCGAAGCGGCGCTGGCGCCCGGCGCCTCCGACCGCGGCGGCAAGGCGATGGCTTTTTTGAAAGACGCTCAGGGGCGCTTGGTGGCGCCGCTAAAAATAACCGGCCCGGCCAAGAACCCGTCGGTCAACCTGGACAACGATAAGATGATGAAGAGGGGCTTGGGGCAGATGATGGACAAGGGCAAGGGCTCGATGTTCGAGCAGTTCTTCAGGAGACGTTAAGGCGGATTTTTCGCCGCGCGAAATAGCCGATAATTTTAATCCATGAAGACCACGGCCAAAGAGCGGATCAAGCATCTCAAAGGTTTTATCGAGGACGACTCGTGGGAAACGCACACCGCGGCTCTCTCCCGCGTCAAGCGCGGCTCGTACCGCCAGCTCCGCATCTTCTACCTCGCCGCCAAGGGGTTTATCGATAATCGCTGCCTCCTGCAGGCGTCCGCTCTGACCTACACGACGCTCCTCTCCCTGGTGCCTCTGCTGGCGCTTATGTTCTCTATCCTCAAAGGGCTGGGGGTTCAGAACACGCTCGCGCCGATCTTGCTGGAACGGCTCAGCGCGGGCTCCGAGGAGGTCGTGACTCAGATCATCGGCTACATCGATCGGACCAACGTCAAGGCCCTGGGGGCCTTGGGACTGGTCGGCCTGGTGGCGACCGCGATTTCGCTGATCGGCAACATCGAGCTGGCGCTCAATCGCATTTGGGGCGTAGCGCGCACCCGCACGCTCGGCCGGAAGTTCAGCGATTATATGAGCGTGCTGCTGACCTGTCCGCTGCTGTTCGCCGGCGCGCTGGGCGCGACCAGTTCCATCCAGAGCGCGACCTTCGTCCAGCGTATTCTCGAATTGCCGGGAATGAGTTATCTGGTTCTGTTCCTTGCGAAGCTTTCCCCTTACGTGCTCATGTGGGTCGCGCTCACCTTCCTCTACAGCTACCTCCCGAATACCAGGGTGCGCATCCGCTCGGCATTGTTCGGCGGCATTATCGCCGGCACGCTCTGGCAACTCGCGCAGTTGGGCTATATCAATTTCCAGGTCGGCGTGACGAAAGCCAACGCCATCTACGGCGCCTTCGCCCAGTTGCCGATCTTTCTGGTCTGGCTCTACGTCGGCTGGAACATCGTTCTCCTGGGCGCTCTCCTCTCGGCCGCCCATCAGAATATCAGAACGCCTACGAGACATCTGGACGCATCCTCAGCCCGCTATTCGTTCAGGGAAGAGTTGGGACTCAGGCTCCTCTTGTTGGTGGCGAAAAGCTTTCACAGGGGCGAGGAGCCGTGGAGCGCGGAGACCGTGTCGAAGCAGCTCGATGTGCCGGTGGGCGTCGCGCGCGAGCTCCTCCACCAGCACAGCCAGGCGGGCTTTCTCATCGCCGCTACCAGAGACAACCAAGAGCTGTTTCTGCTGGCCAAGCCGCCGGAGACGCTCGGGCTGGTTCAGGTGATCGAGGCTATGCGGGACTACGGCGGAGACGCGGTGAAGACGAGCCCTTTCGACGGCGACGACGCGGTCGCGAAAGTGTTGGAGCAGGCCGCCGAGTCGCGCCGCAACGCGCTGGCTCACCTGACGCTCAAAGATCTCCTGACTGAGAAGACATCCTAAAACCACGAAATGCAGCCGCGCCGCACGCTCAACTTCACCAACCTGGTCGCGCTGACTTTTTTCTGCGTCTCCGGCGGCGCCTACGGCTTTGAAGACGCCGTCGGCGCGGCCGGGCCGATGATTGCCCTGCTGGCGCTGCTGATCGTTCCCTGGCTCTGGAGCTTCCCGACGGCGCTCATGACCGCGGAGCTTTCCTCCGCGATGCCGGAGGACGGCGGCTACGTCATCTGGGTCAATCGCGCCTTCGGCCGCTTCTGGGCTTTTCAGGAGGGCTGGTGGAGCTGGCTCTGTAGCTTCGCCGACAACGCGCTCTATCCCGTGATGTTCGTCGACTATCTCACCTATCTGATCGGCGACCTCACGCCGCTCTACCGCTGGGTGATCGGCGTCGCCGTCATCGTTCCGATATCGTGGCTCAATATCCGCGGCGCCAAGCCCGTGGGAGTGAGCGTGACCGTATTCACAGTGCTGGTCCTGGCGCCGTTCGCGGCCCTGGTCGTTCTCGGCTTGCCGCAGGTCGATCCCGCGACCTGGCTGGCGAGCGGCGGCAAGGCGGAATGGGGACTGCTGCTGAGCGTCGTTCTCTGGAATAACTGCGGCTGGGACAACGCGGGAACCTGCGCGGGCGAGGTCGAAAAGCCGGACAAGACCTATCCCAGGGCGATGGCCGTTGCCGTTGTCCTGGTGACTTTCGCCTACCTCTTGCCGGTCGCCGTGGGAGTCGGAGTAGATAAAAATTGGGACCAGTGGCAGGAGGGCCATCTGGCCAACGTCGCTGAGCAGATCGGCGGCCCCTGGCTGGGAAGTTGGCTGGCGATCGCGGGACTGATCAGCGCCGTGGGGCTCTTGAGCGCGCTGCTGTTAACCTCGTCGCGCGTGCCCTACGCGATGGCGGAGCATGGGATGTTGCCCGCGCCGCTCAAGACCTTGCATAGCCGCTACGCGACGCCGTGGGTTGCAATCATCGTCAATAGTATCGGCGTGGCTGCGCTCATTCCCTTCTCGTTTCAAGAGCTGGTGCAGGTGGACATGTTTCTTTACGCCCTTTCGCTGATCCTCGAATTCGCCGCGCTCATCTGGCTCCGCGTCAAAGAGCCCAATATGCCCCGCCCCTACCGCGTCCCCTTCGGCCTCGGCGGCGCAATCGCGCTCAGCATCCCGCCGGTTTTGCTCTGCGCCCTCAGCA
>MGSS01000075.1 GCA_001798595.1 Deltaproteobacteria bacterium RIFCSPLOWO2_12_FULL_60_19
AATCTCTGGCCTGCATCAACGCCCAGACGCAACTATTTTACGACTGGATCTTTTCCCGACAGTTTCAGTACACGATCCGTCCGAACTACAAATCGGCGGCGGCGGCGATCGCCCGGGACGAAGTCCCGGACTTAGAGGGGGACGCCGACTACCCGCTGGTTCCGACTCACCAACTTCAGATCGACTTTGACACCGGACCGTTCAGCGGCACGACGGTCGTGTTGCTGATGGTGTACGACGCCAAGCGCTGGTCGGAGGTTTTGCCTTGCCCGCGGCCGGAAACCGTCGCCAAGATGAAGGCGGCGCAAGAGGAAGCTGCCAAAGAAGAGCAAAGACTGCAATCGCTGGCGGCGAACGTGGCCGAGCCGTTGCGCGCGGAGTTGATCGAGCTTATGAAAAAAGGCCGGCGGGTCGATGCCGTGAGGCGATACGCCGTCGTCTCCGGAGAAGATCTGGCGACGGCGAGGCGTGTGGTCGAGCTGCTCATGCCGAGGCAATAATGAGAGGCGCTAATTTTATTGTCTCGGTATCTGCGGTTGCCAGTCTTTGAAATTCCACGTCGCCTGTCTCACATTGGCCGTCAGGGCGGACTAGTGTAGTGTCTCACGCTGTTGGTACCTGATCCTAAGTTCGGCAGGCGAAACGGAGTCTTTTACCACGAAGGACACGAAGAGCACGAAGGAAGAGACAATCATGTTGAAGTCCGGTCACTTTGCTAATCCAGTTCTCCGTTCTTTGTGTCCTTCGTAATACTATCCCTAAAAGTTTTCGTGGCCTGCGCAAATTTTTCGACCGCCCGGAACTCCGGGACGCGGAGATTTACTCGCGCCAAGACGCCAAGAACGCAAAGTTAAAAGATGTTTTTCTTGGCGGCCTTTGCGCCTTTGCGCGAAAACCTCTTCCTTCGTGTCCTTCGTGCCTTCGTGGTGAATCCTACTTTCCTCATTTTGGCTGCGGCTTTGCCGCGCTGTGCGCTTCGTGGTGAATACAGAATCCCTGAAAGATAAGTGCCTTAATTTAAGAGGCACTACACTAGTTGGTTTTGGGAAAGAAGCCGATAACGACGGGCACTTCCGTGGCGCCGGCGACGTATTCTTCGAACTGGCCCGCCCGCAGGTAGAGCTGGGCTGAGCCGCCGCCGTCGAGGTTGAGCAGGTCGCGCGTCTGCAAGCGCCACTGCGCGGCGCCGAACAGCTCCTGCAGCTCCACCCAACTTAACCCGCCGAAGAGACTGTCGGTCACCGCGATGATAAGCCGCTGCTCCCTGTCGATGCCGACCAAAGCGCGCCGGCGCTGCCGTCCCGCGCCGAGCGACACGGTTAAAGAGTCGCCTTTCATCAACAGCAACGGTCCGGCCTGCAGCGCCTCGTCGGCCTGTTCGGGAGTGAATCGGTCGCGGTGGACGATGAAGGGGAGATGGTCTTTAACGGCGAGGATGCCGGTATAGAGAGCGGCGGGAGAGATCTGCGGCGTTACCTCGGACGAGGCGGCCTTGAGAAAGCCAAGCGGCTTGCTGTTTTCGTCGAAGTAGTTGGCGTTGATCGCGGCGATCGCGCCGCTCTTCTCCGCGAGGGTTTTGACGTTGACGCTCTTGACGTTGTATTGCGCGCTCCGCAAAATGCGTGGCGCAATCAGGCGCGTGTCGAAACGCGCGAGCTTGAGATCGATCAATTGATGGGGATCTTCACGCTGAAGCGCCATCTTGCGAAACTCGGCGCCCTTCTGGACGGCCTTCCAGCTTCCCAAATCGGTAACCGCGAGGCCGGGGCTCGATTTGAGCCTGGTTCCGTTGGGCCGTCCCTGGCTCCAGCCGGTGGAGGGCAGAGCGATGAGGAAAAAGAGCAGGGCGAACAAGCTTGATTGGCGGAGTGTCATTGGTCTATACATGATAGCAAAAGGACGCGGGGAGAGAAAACGGTGGCGGTAAAAAAAGGCGGGGTAAATTGTTTCGTTGAACTCGGCGGGGCGCAAGCGTAAACAGGAGGAGGTTCTATGCTGGAGAAGATCTTCGGCTGCGGGCGCGGCTACTCGCTTTTCATATTGCGCGTATTCGTCGGCGTTGTTTTTGCCGCCTATGGCTGGCTCAAGCTTACTAATCTTCAGGGCTTCGCCGGCTTTCTTGAGCAGGCGGCGGGTGTGCCTTTCGCCGGCGTCATGGCGCCCGCGGTCGCCGCGATTGAGTTCTTCGGCGGTTTGGCGCTTGTCCTTGGCGCCAGCACGCGACTTGCGGCGCTCCTCCTCACGGGAGTCATGGTCGTGGCGATGATCACCGTGACGCTCGGGAAAGGCTTTGCCGGCGGCTACGATCTGAACCTTGCGCTGCTCGGCGGCCTGCTGGCGCTGCTGTTGGCCGGCCCGGGAAAGCCTGCTGTCGGAGGGGATTTGTAGAGCTTGGATTTAAGAGATATCGTCGAAAAGTCGTCGTCGGCAATTTTATTTCAACAGGGAGGTGTCCGATGAGAAATTGGACCAGCATGTTTGCGTGTGCGGCGGTCATCCTGCTGTTGGGGGCAGGCTGCGGGAAGGGCGATAAAAGCTCCGCCGAGAGGGACGCCGAAATTAAGAAGACCCTTCAGGAAGGGGTGCAGCGCGAGCAGAAGATGTACGAAGGGATGCAGAAGGGGATGGAGCACATGGAGAAGAGCATGGAGGAGCAAAAAGAAAAGGCAAAGAAATAATCTTCGCCTCCGAGCCATGCCCATCAACCTACAGATGGGAGTCTTCTACGCCCTCCTTGCAGGGATACTGTGGGGAATCGGCCCGTTGCTGCTCAAGAAGGGGATGACGCTCTCCAATGTCAGCGCGGCGACGCTCATCGAGCAGTGCGTCTCGGTCCTCGTGCTTGGAATCCTTGCCGGCTTGCGGGGGGAACTGGTTCAGCTCGACTTCGCGAGCAAAGCCTTCCGGTTCTTTGCCTTGGCCGGGATCATCGGCGCCAGCTTCGGGAAGATCTTCTATTACAAGGGCATCGACACGGTCGGCGCCTCGAAGGCGACTTCGGTCAAGAACAGCTCGCCGCTCCTGACGACAATTTTGGCCGTTGTCTTTCTGGGAGAGGATCTCACGCTTCCGATCGCCCTCGGTGTCGTTTTGATCGTTTTCGGCATCGGGGTGCTTACACGAATGGAGATCAAAGGCGAAGGCCGGCCGAATCGCCTGATATATTTTTTCTATCCGCTCCTTGCGGCGATCTGTTTCGGTATCAATCCGGTCTTCAAAAAGATGGGAATCAACGCGGCGAATCTTCCCACCCTTGGCTCCTTCACCAGCCAAGCCACGGCCCTGGCCGTCATGCTCACAGCGGGGCGCTTGCTTAAGATCAAGCCGAAGTGGGAGCCGATCCCGATGAAGAGCCTCGTCTTGTTTTCCGTCTCCGGGATCACGGAAGCTCTGGGATCGCTGTTTACTTTCTACGCCTTAAGCTACGCGCCGGCGGTGCTGGTCTCGCCGGTCTGGCGCATCTCCCCGCTGGTAACTTTCGTCCTCGCGCGGTTTATGCTGAAAGGGGTCGAGGTGGTGACGCTGACGGACGGCATGGCCGCCTCCCTGATCGTTGGGGGAATTTTTGTTCTCAGTCTGGGCTAAACTTTCTTGGCTAACGCGGATCGCGCGGCGTCATTTCAAAAACCACGCGCTCCAATAGCGGCGGGGAGTCGCGCAAGGTGAGAACGCGCACGCGAAGCTGGTCGTCCACGATCTGCCGCGACTGGCAGGCCAAACGCTCGCCTCCCGCTCTCACTTCTACGGCGGGATTGTTCAGCATGTTTTGGCACCAGTGTTTGCCCTGAACATTGCTCGAAGCGGCGTAGAATTTTCCGTCGAGATAAACCATCCTCAACTCCACCGTCCGCGGCAAGCCGGTGCGCCTGCCGACGGTGGTAAGCTCGCCCACGAAGACGTAACCGTTGCGCAAATTCATGGACTGAATATAGGCTCTCAAAAACTTGTTGGCAAGTTCGGTAAACCAATCCCAGGCCGGTCAAAAAGGTCCCAGATACAAGGCGTGCGAAGGCCTGCGAGCGGAGGCGTACTCCTCCGGTACGTTGACGCGAAGCGGGCCGAGCACAACGCAGCAAATGGGCCTTTTTCAACGGCCTGTTGCAGCCTTGACTACGTTTGGTGCGCAAGATAGCGTTGGCACAACCAAGCCGGGAGAAAAAATATGGAAGCGACGACACCGCAGCTCGGAGTTAAAATGAGCGTCCAAGAGGCCAAGGCGTACGTGGATGGGATCAACGCCAAGGTGGTGCGACGATGGCAGGAGCGCGTCAACCAGGGTCCGTTCATGCGAGGTCTCAGCGACGGCAGCTTGCCGCTGCCGGTAATTCGCCTTTTTTTCAAAAACTGGGGCGCCTTCACGATCGAGATCAACACGCTGATCGCCGCCTCGTACCACAAACATCTCGGTTTTTTTAAGCGGCACGCCGATCTGTTGGGGCCGTTCGGCGCCAAGGTGGCCGATGAATTTATCCATCCGAAGCCGCCGGGCCACGTCCTCGTCATGTTGCAAACCGCCAAGGCTCTCGGACTCTCTGAAGAAGAAGTCCTGCGCCACCCGATGTTGCCGGAGGCGCGCGCGATCCTCGATTTCAAACGCGCTCTCCTGTGGGAAGGGACGGTGGCGGAGTGGTGGTTTTCGATGCTGACGGAAGAGCCGATCGGCCACTGGGCGGCGGCCTGGTACAAAGCTCTGACCCGCCACTACGGCTTTACGCGCGAGCAGGCGATCTATTTTTCCACGCACGAGGAGGCCGATCTCAAAGAGCACGACGACGGCGTGATGGGCCACGGCAGCTTCAACCGGGCGGTGATCGAGCGGGTTCTTCAAGACGGCTATGCCGACGTGCGCGAAGGGTACAACCTGGAATACTGCGCGCTGACCGCGGTCGATCTCTACGGCGTAATGCACCGGGGCGCTTACGAGATCGGAATGGCCGAGAAAAAGTAACAAGAGTTGGAGTAAGCTATGGCGAAAACAAAAACATCACAGGTATCCTCTTCGATGGTTCGTCTCTCAAGCGGGCTGGCCGGATTTCGCGCTCTGCCGAAGAGCAAAAGGAAACGTCCCGGCGTGATTCTGCTGCATGAGAGATACGGCGTCCTCAAGCACACCAAGGATCTGGCGATCAAGCTGGCGCAGGCGGGCTATATCGGTTTCGCGCCGAATCTATTCTGGCGCTTCACCGGCGACAAAAAGGCCCTGGAGCGCGGAGAGGTGCGCTCGGAGCTGCGCGACAGCGAGGTAATCGAGGATATCGACCAGTCGATCGACTACTTGAGAAAGCTGGACTCGGTCGAGCCGACGCAGATCGGAATCATCGGCGTCTGCCAGACCGGCCGCCACGCGTTGCTGCCGGCGGCGCATCGCAAAGACCTCTCGTCTTGCGTCGTTTTCTACGGCGCCGCGGGCGGCAAGGAGTGGAGCACGGACGAATACCGGCCGGAGACGATCGAAGCGCTGCTGCAAAAACTCTGCTGCCCGCTGCTCGGTGTCTTCGGCGAGGCGGACCACATCATCTCGGTCGACGACGTTATCAGGTTCCGCGGCGCTCTGGAGCAGAGCAAAAAAAGCTATCACATTCGCATCTATCGCGACGCGCCGCACGGCTGGCTCAACGACACGATGCCCGGTAGATACCGCGAGGCGGCGGCCAAGGATGCGTGGAAGCTACTGCTCTCGTTTCTGAAGAAGAGCTTCGGCGGCGGCTGGGACAGAGGCAGGGTCCAGTGGAGATTCGAGAGCGACTTCTCCACGAGCTACGACTACAAGAAGAACGTAAGACTGGAATAGAGGGTGTCCGGCGGATACCGCGGACGATGAGCCGAGACCTTTTCACTTGCGTCATTCCCGCGAACGCGATCCCTCAGGGCGCAAGGCTTCGGGCCGCGGCCGATAGGGTGTTGCCATGAGTCGAAGCATTCTCATCGGACGTCCGCGGCCCTCTCCCTCGCGCCCCTCGGTCTCGCCGGGAAAGCCGGCGCCCGTTCGAGGAGCCCGCGCATCCGATACTGCCGGTGGGAATAAGCAGCGACCCATTGCGCGGACTCGGAGAGCGGGTGACGGCTTTCCCTGTGAACTATGTTCAGGAGTATGACAAGATGCGCGGCCCTAGAGGCCAGATTGGCGCGGTGACTCCGACCTATCTGGACGAGGCGGGGGATTGGTTCAAAGTGGTCCCGGAGGGCGTGAACGTTATCTTCGCCACGCTCGGCGTCGAAGATCACACGCCGCAGGAATTTCACAAGGCGCAGGAAGTTGTGGAACGGGCCGCGCGCGGGCTGGTCAAGGCGGGCGCGGGCGCCGTGATTCTCGGCGGCTCGCCTCTGGTGGCTTCCGACAAAGGCGTGGGGACCAGCGGCCTGGCGCGCGATCTGGAAACGGAAACCGGAGTACCAGTAACCACGGGGCAAGAGGCTGCGGAGCTGGCGCTGCGGGTTTTGGGGGTTAAGAAACTGCTGCTCGTTACTCCGTACAGGGAGAGTCTCAACGACGGGATGAAGCGCCGTTTGGAAAAGAGCGGCTTTGAGGTTCTCTGCCTTAAGACCACGCTCTCCCCTGGGCCGAGGGAGATGGCGCAGTTGCCGCCCGAGCTGCCGCTCAGCCTGGCCAAAGAGGCCTTTCGAGCGCGGCCGGATGCCGACGGGATTTACATTCCCAATCCCAAGTGGCAGACGCTGCAAGCCATCGCGCCGTTGGAGGCGGATCTAAAAATTCCCGTTGTGACAACGGTGCAGGCTTCGGCCTGGTGGGGACTCAAGATGCTTAAAATCAAAGAGGCGAGGCCGGGCAATGGAAAGCTCATGGAGCATCTTTAAACGGTAAAGGAGCAAGCGATGAGAAAAATAATTTTTGCGGCCGGTTGTTCAATCGTTGTCTTATTTGGCTGGATTCATGCCTTCGCCGTCGAGCGCGCGATGATCGGCACGCCGAGCCGCGGCCTGTTCGAGTTTCCCGTCGTCGCGGCGATGCGCAAGGGATTCTTTCAGGATGAAGGCTTGAACGCCGACAAGGTGCAGATGCAGCCGGCGATCGGTGTGAAGGCGCTGGTTTCCGGCGATATTGACTATCTACTTGCGTGGGGTTCCACGCTACGCGCCGCGGTGACGGGCGTGCCCATTAAAGTGGTCGCCAGCATGTCCGCCAGACCGCTTCACGTTCTCATGGTCCGGCCGGAGATCAAGTCGGGCAAAGATCTCAAGGGCAAGACGATCGGCGTCGATTCTTTTGCCGGGACGGTGGATTATCTCTCGCGCGTGGCCGTCCGGCACTTCGGCCTCGATCCGGACAAAGATGTCCAGATCATCGTGAGCGGCGAAAGCCCGCTGCGTCTCGCGGCGATCCGCGCGGGGTCGATCCACGCGACTCCCATCGACGTCGCCTTCGCCGTCAAGGCGGAAGAAGAAGGAATGAAGCGATTGCTCAATCTGGCGGATCTGATCGATCTCCCGCTCTCCGGCATCGGTGTAACCGACAAAAAACTTCAGACCGAGCGCGAGCAGGTTAAAAAGGTGATCCGCGCCACGCTCAGGGGGACGCGCTTCATGAAGCAGAACCGAGCGGAAACGCTGCAGATGATGACCGATTACCTCCGCATCACCCCGGCGCAGTCCGCCCAAGCCTACGACGCCTCGATCAACTCTTTCACCGAAGACGGCTTCGTCAGCGACAAGGGCCTTCAGCTCGACGTGCAGTTGACGAGAGAAAGGCTCAAGCTCGCCAAAGAGATTCCGCTGAGCCAGGTGGTGGACTGGAGCTTGCTGAGGGAGATCAAGGGAGAAAAGAGCAGGTAAGATAGAAGATCGCTGCTAGTGCGCTCCAGGGGGTAGAACAGTGAATCCTTCCCGATGTGAGGCGTCACGTAGCCGGCCATCGAATGACACAAACACGGCGTCTCTGGTCTGCCTTTGGCACCACTGTAAGGCAGCGGCGAGTTGAAAGGCGTCGGCTGCCCGTAGGGGATGTACCGCGAGGGAACGTTCTGCTGTTTCACGGACCACGTCGGTCGGCTGAATCTCAATCCAACTATCGATCAGTGGCTGCAAGACCTGACGGGCTTGTCTTTCGCCTGCGGCCGTTAAGCTTCCCTCTCGAACCTGGCGCGCGAGCGCCGACACGCACTCGGTCCGCGCCGCCCACCACACCACCATCGAGGGGTCTCGATTCAGGGCAGCCTTGACTGTTGCGCTGTTGGCTTCGTTCACACACAGCGGAATTATTGCCGAGGTATCCCAGAACCTCACCAGCCCTCCTCCCTCTCTTTCAGGGCGGCCTTCAAAATCAATCCTTTAGGGTCCTTTGGCCTAGGCAGGTTCCAGAAGCCCTTGGGTAATTTCCCAGAGCCGCACTTCACCAATCCCTGTTTCTCCATTTCGGCCAGATGTTGGTTAAGTGTTGGCATACCTTTCGCCGGGGAGAGCTTGGCGACGGGCCGGCCGCGCTCGGTCACCAGCACCTCTTCTCCGGCTTTTACTTGTCTCAGGTACTCGCTAAGCGACGCCTTGAGTTTCGATACTGTGGCGGTCTTCATATAATTCCTCTCTGGTTAAACAGATGTAACCATTATGGTCAAGTCAAAGCGCTCTGTCAACCTTGCCGGCCAGGTTCGCCTTAGCATTCCGATGAAGAATCTCTGGGGCTAACGGGTTGCAGACGGGATGGAATTATACGGACGCGTGGTTATCGGCAATTGCGGTGGTCGGACGACCTTGACAATTTCGGCAAACAGCAAGAGAATCGCCGATGTTTCGACGAATCCAGTTGGCAAGTCGAGCTGTGCAAGCGGATGCAGGGTCGTCGTAAACAGACATGCAAAAAAGAAAGACACCGCGGACCCCTTCGGAGGACGATCTCTCTCCCGCGCAGAGGCGAGAGTTGGCGAGACGGATCGCGGACGCCAATGACCCAGTGCGCTATGTCGTTTACTCCGACCTGCTTCGTAACGGACGTTGGCGGCTCTTCTTGGATGTGTCCGGTGACGGGTACTGGAACACGATCGACAAGGCCACGTTGTTCAAGCGAGAGCGGGTCGCCCGGGCCGTCGCCAAGGTCTACTCCAAAGGCAGAAGAGATCTTTTGGTGGCAAAAATCACAACGAAGCGCGGCAAGCGCAGGGTCTTGGAGTACGAGTGAGCGTTAGATCAAGATAATCCTAGAATCTGTACCCAAAGAGATTCCGCTGAGCCAAGTGGTGGATTGGATCTTGCTGAGGGAGATCAAGCAAAGGACAGGCAAACAACTATGTCGATGAAACTGACACATTTCTTTAAAGGTAACCTCCGTAGGGAAGAGTCAACTTCTGCCTTCTTGGCGATGGCGCTTGAGGGTGTTCCGAAGTTCAGGAGGCATTTCTTCGAGATGGTCTTGCCAAACGAGGCTGCTTCACTGAGCGAGCGAGTATGGGATGTCTCGGTCGAGAAGGATTGGGTCGACGTGAGGATGAATGCTGATGGCTTGATTGTTATCATCGAAAACAAGGTGAATTCGGGTGCCAAGCGCCAAGAGCAATTGCTTGAATACTACAATAGAACGCGTCGGACAGTTCCCTCGTCGAGAATCATCGCTGTGTATCTAGCCCCTGGACAAATCGGCGTAGACGAGGTCGTAAGAGTAAGGGATTCAGCCCAATTCCGGTCCGATGATCGCGCCGAGCATCTTTCTTGGGAAGAGATATTAGCGTATTCGTCAGATCCCGCCGACATTCGTGACGATCTTGTACAGAGCGGGCTTAGTTCGGTTAAGGAGATCATCGAAGAGGCGAGACATGGCATATACTTCGCGGAGGGCGATCGTGGAACGATTCGAGACATGGTGAACCACGCCCGTGATCTCGTGGCTCAAGGTTTTGAAAAAAAAGAACCAATTCTTTCTCTACAGCGTTGGAGCGGAAAGGATTTTGAGCAAATTTTGACTGTGCGCACTAATATTAGCATCTGGCTTGACGCTGTGTTCGAAGTAGAGGAGGAGCCTCCATTCTCACCGCTAAACCTGTATAATCAAGCTGGAGAGATGGGAATCCGGGTTCGGTCCCAATTCAAGCTAGCCGAGAAAGTTAGAAAGACTAATTCATTGCTTGCACATTTCTGGACTCAGAATATGGGTTCCGCGGGTTACGACGTGTCTGGGGTTGGTCGGCACACTCAGGATAAGAAGGGATGGTTCAGTCATGAGAGGGAGATTCACGGAACTGAGGAATCAATCTCCAAGTGCTTGGCGGGAACCGCAGTGGCGGTGATTGAGGGATTGTCAAATCTCCTTTCTCGTGAGGGATTCAAGCTGGTTGAAGATCGACATGTAAATTAAACCGATTCAGTTCAGCTTCGCAAATTTGAAAATTATACGTCCCTTCTACGAACAGCCCACGGTCGAGGTCGCCCGGCAATTGCTGGGCAGGTACTTGGTGCGAAAGCATCCTGACGGACTGACCGTCGGGCGAATCGTGGAAACCGAGGCCTACATCGGGCCGGACGATAAAGCCTGCCACGCGTCGCGCGGCAGGACGGCGCGCACGGAGATCATGTTCGGGACGGCGGGGCATGCCTACGTCTACTTCATCTACGGTTTTTACTACTGCTTAAATATCGTAACGGAAGAGAAAGATTTCCCATCGGCGGTGCTGATTCGCGCAGTGGAGCCGTTGGAGGGCATCGAACTAATGAAGTCAAGAAGGCGGACCGAGAAACTGCACAATCTCGCTAGCGGGCCGGGCAAACTCTGCCAGGCCTTCGCGATCGATAGGTCTCTGAACGGTGCCGATATCTGCGACAAAACTCTTTACGTGGAAGATCGCGGTGAGCCGCCGCCGAAGATTCTAGCCGGACCTCGGATCGGCGTGGACTACGCGGGCGAGTGGAAGAATAAACCCTGGCGTTTCTTGATTCGGGGGAGCGAGTTTGTGTCGCGGCCTTGACGATTAATCAGGTTTCTCAAGAAGCGGCCCACGTGCTTCGACACGCTCAGCACGAACGGCAAATCTTCAATCTTCTCAATTTCCCCTCCGTTCGCCTTGAGCTTGTCGAAGGGCCGACGTTGAGTTTTTCAGCAGCCTGCTAAGCTAAAGCCTTAACGAAAGCGCGGCGGAGGTAGACGCCGATCAGGTGGCGCTTGTATTCGGCGCTGCCTTCGAGGTCGTCGACGGGGTCGGCGGCGTCGGCGAGAACTTTTGCCGCGTCGTCCAACTGCTTCTCGACTTTGTCTCTCGGACCGGCGAGCAGGGCGTCGGCCTGGTCGGAGCGGCAGGGCTTTGGACTTACGCTGCCCACGGCGGCTCTCGCCTTTGTTATGCTGCGACCGTTGCCATCTACATCCAGCACCAGCGCTAAGCCGAGCGTCGGGCGCTCGTGAGTTTGAAACTTGAGATACGCGGCGCGCTGCGACTTGGCGATCCGAGGGATGTCGATGCCGATCAAAAGTTCATCTGTAGCGAGCGTCGTTTCGTAAGCGCCGACGATCAGCTCCTCCATGCCGAGAGTCCTCTCTCCGCTCCGTCCCTGAACATGCACGTGGGCTTGAAGCGCAAGCAGCAGAGTTGCCGGGTCGGAGTGGGGCTCTGCAAAGCAGAGATTTCCTCCCAGCGTTCCGGTCGATCGCACGCGGACGTTGGCGACGTGGTTGGCCATCTCCGCTAAAACGGGAAATTTTTCTCGCACCGGAACAGACTGTTCGATCGCTCGATGCGTGACGGTTGTGCCGATATGGAGTGACGCGTTGCCGATCTCGATCTCATCGAGCCCGGGAACCGTCTTCACGTCCACCAAATGCTCGTAGCGCAGCAGGTCATGCTTCATCGCGAGGAGCAACTCCGTGCCGCCGGCGTAAAGACGCCCTTTCTCGCCGTAGTGCGAAAGCATCTCAGCCGCTTCTTTCACGGTTTTCGGCTGGTGTATCTGGAAACGTCTCAGTGGCATCATATCGATTTTGGATTTTGGATTTTGGATTTTAGATTGAATGCAAGACGAAACTTCATTGTTTCCGTTCCTTAAGTGCGCGCCAGACTTTTTCTGGAGTCAGCGGCGCGCTTCGGATACGGACGCCGACGGCGCGCTCGACGGCGTTGGCGATGTTGGCCGCCATCGAGTTGAGCGACGCCTCGCCGCCGCCTTTGGCGCCATAGGGGCCGACGCCGTCCTGATTCTCGACCAGGTGTAGCTCGACCTGCTTCGGCAGGTCCGAAAAGCGCGGCAGGCGGTAATCCAAGATGGAACCGTTCATCAACTGCGGCCCCTGGTAAATCAGTTCTTCGAACAAGCCGATGCCCATGCCCATGGTCGCCGCGCCGAGGTCTTGACCTTCCGCCAGGGCGGGATTGATCGCGAGTCCTACGTCCCCGACGGTGGCGAGTTTCTCCACGGCGATCTTGCCTGTTTCCTGATCGACGGAAACTTCGACGCCGGTGCAGGCGGTTTCCCAAAAGACCGGTAGCTGAGCGAACTTCCCGGACTTCCGAATGTAAGAGCGGCCGATAACTTCGCCGTCGGGAAGCCCGTAGAACTTGCTGATGACCTCCGACCAGTTGAGTTGGGCTTCGCCGCAGCGCACGCCGCCGCGAATGGCTTGAATCTGTTCGACCTTGACCTTGAGCACGTCCGCGGCCATCACTACCATCTGCTGGATCGCTTCGCGGCTCGCTTCTAAAACGGCGCTGCCCATCAACGTCGTGGTGCGGCTCGCGCCGGTTGAGCGGTCGTAAGGCGTGATGGCGGTATCCGACGACACCACGTGAACGTTTTCGAAAGGAACTCCCAATTCTTCGGCGGCGATCTGCGGAATGACCGTGTGGCTTCCCTGCCCGAGCTCGGTGCTGCCGGTCAAGATCGTTACGGAGCCGTCGGCGTGGACGCGCACCGCCGTCGAAGTCAGCGGATAGGCGCCGGCGTCGCTGCCCGAGCAGGCGACGCTTCGGCCACGGCCTTTCGCTAAAGGTTCTTTCCAGCCGATCGCCTTAGCGGCGATGTCTAAATCTTCCTTGAGCGTGCCGTCGAAGGAGCGCATCTTGGGGAAGAATTCTTCTCCCGGCTTGGCCACGTTCGCCAAGCGAAACTCGTACGGGTCCTTGCCGATCTTAGCCGCCAGCTCGTCGATCTGCGATTCTCCCGGCAACGTCACCTGGGCGCAGCCGAAGCCGCGGTACGAGCTGGCCGGCACGGTGTTGGTGTAAAAGGAGCAGTTGTCGATCTGGACGTTGGGAATCGAATAAGGCCCGACGCAGCGGTTGGTCGATTTTTCGACCACGAGCGGGCTGTTTTCGGCGTAGGCGCCGGTGTTCATGTAAATCCGCGCCTGGCGCGCGATGATCTTGCCGTCGGCATTTACCGCCGTCCGCATCCAGGTATAGGCGTCGTCGCTCCGCGTCGTGAGCATCGCCTCTTCGATGGTCAGTTGCAACTTTACCGGCCGCTTGGCTTTCCAGGAACAGGCGGCGGCCAGCGGCTCGATCTTGGTGTAGGACTTGCTCCCGTAGCCGCCGCCGACGAACGGCACGATCAAGCGGACCTGGCTCACCGGCAGGTTGAAAATAGACTTGAGATCGTGGCGGACCATGAATGGATGCTGCGCCGAGGAGTAGACCGTGACGCCGTTGTCGTTTACATCCGCGATCGCGACGTAGGCCTCCATAGCATACGCATACGTCATGGGGAAATAGTATTCGCCTTCGACGACCGCCGCGGCTTTTTTGAACGCCGCTTCAACGTCGCCCCACTTGATATGCGCTTCCTGGCAGATATTCGTCCCCCGCCCGGCGGCGACTTCTCCTTCGAAGCCGCGGAGCGCGCCGGCCTCGAACTTCTTCTCGTGCAGCAGCGGCGCGTCCTTCGCGATGGCGTCTTCGGGAGTCAAGACGGCTTTCAGTTCTTCGTATTTAACTTCGATGTGTTCGAGCGCTTCGAAGGCGGTCCGCTCGTCGACGGCGACGGCCGCGGCGACGGGCTCGCCGACGTAGCGCACTTTTCCGATAGCGAGCAGCGGATGGTCCTTGACGGCGTGGCCGTAATACGGGTCCAGCCCCTCCAGATCGTTGCCGGTAATGACGCAATAGATGCCCGGCCGCGACGCGGCCCCTGATGCGTCGATGGAGAGAATCTTGGCGTGAGCGTAAGGGCTGCGCAAAACCTTGGCGTAGGCCATGCCGGTCAGCTTCACGTCGCTGACATAGGTCGCCTTGCCGGTGACTTTCGCGCGACCGTCCCGGCGCGGGACCGAGTGGTTGACGACGTGGAATTCTCCTTTCTTTCCCGCCTTTTGACTCATTGACCTTCCTTGGCCTCAGCACATTGCAAAGTGAAAAATGTGGTTCGACCTAGCTCACCACCATGAGACCTGTCGAATGGCAAAATGAAAAATGCAAAGTTTCAGGAAACTTCTTCCATTTTAAACTTTTCCCTTTTCATTTTTCATTGCTTAGCTTTTGCGCGGCCTTTTGGATCGCCCGCACGATCGGGACATAGCCGGTGCAACGGCAGATGTTGCCGTCCATGTAATGAACGATCTCTTCGCGCGAGGGCTTGGGGTTTTCGTCGAGCAGCGCTTTGGCCGCGAGAATCATTCCCGGCGTGCAGAAGCCGCACTGAAACGCGAACTCGTCGATGAAAGCCTGTTGAACCGGATGGAGCGCGCCGTCGGGCTTGGCCAGCCCTTCGATCGTGACGACGTTGCGCTCCCGCGCCTCGTAGGCGAGCAGCGTGCACGAGCTGACCGGAAGGCCGTCGATCAAAACCGTGCAGGCGCCGCAGACCTGAACTTCGCATGAAATCTTGGTTCCGGTGAGATTCAGCCGCTCGCGCAGGACTTCGGCCAGAGTCTCCTGGTGCTCGTATTCGACCTCGATGGGCCGGCCGTTCAAATTAAACGATAACTTCATGCTGGATCCCCATAGTTCAGGTCGTTCAAGTCGTTCAAAAGGTTTGAACCATTGAACCAATTTGAACTCTTCGTGCCCGTTTCAATCATAGTGCGGCAGAATCTCCTCGGACCAAAGAGTCATTTGCCTGATCAGATTATCGATGGTCGGATAGATGATTTTAAGCTCAAAGTGTTGCACGCCCGCCTCGATAAACTCGTCGATCCTACGGCGCACGTCGCTCACGGAGCCGAAAATATGGCGGTCGAGGGCGAACTGCATGCTGTCGATGTCCCGTTCGTAGCTTTCGCTGCTGGTCTTGAGCGTCGGCATAGCGAGGGCGAGTCCTTCGTCCCGCGTCTTCGCGATGGTCGCGAGCTTTTCGACGGCGATGGTGATTTTGGATGGGTCGCGGCCGTTCGCCCTGGCGGTGTCAGCCAGGATGCCGCAGCCCACCTTCATCTCCTTTGGAGACAGCCAGCCGGGAATCCAGCCCTCGCCGTATTTACCGGCGCGCTTGGCCGCCAGCTTCATCCAGCCGCCCACCCAGACCGGCGGATGGGGTTTCTGCACCGGCTTGGGAAAAATCTCCGCGTTCTTAAATGCGATGAAATTTCCCTGGTATGAAGCCAGGGGCTGCGTCCAGACCGCTTTCATCGCCTCGATATATTCGTCGGTGCGGTCGCCCCGCTTGTCGTAGGGCACGCCGAAGACGCCGAATTCGTCCGACTCGCGCGTCGCCTTCGAGCCGAGACCGACGCCGACGATCAGCCGTCCCTTGGCCAGCCAGTCCAACGTGGCATATTGCTTCGCCGCATAAATCGGATTGCGGCAGGGCATGACCAGGCAAGCCACGCCCAGCGTGATGCTCCTGGTCTCGGCGGCGAGGTAAGACAAGACCGACGTAGCCTCGTAGAAGTTCGCGTCCTGCGTGTCGGTGATGGCTTCAGCGGCGCCGGAGGAGATGTGATGACGGTGCATCTCCGAGCTCCAGACCACATGGTCATGCACCCAGACCGAATCGAAGCCCAGCTCTTCCGCTTCCTTGGTCGCCTTGACAATATTCTCGATACTCGAAAGCGGCCCCGAGTTCGGAACGCGCACCCCAAATTGAATCTTGTGCATGGTCAACCCCTATGCCTGTTCCGTGATTTCGACCTTGTGATATTTCAAGTGGCGGTTGTACCAATCGACCACGTTGGCGGCCACGTCGTTGAAGTAATCGTTGTAGATCCCGTAGTGCGTGGTCTGCTTGTAGAGGACCAATTTTTTCGGCTCGCCGGCCTTCTCGTACAGCCGCACCGACTGCGCCTCCGGCGTCACCGCGTCGTTTTCCACGGCGATAAACAGCACCCCGCGCGGCGCGATCTTGTGGACGACCTCTTCGGGGCTGTATTCGATGATCGCCTCGGCGCATTGCAGCGGCATCTGGTCCGGGATCTTGTCCGCGACCTCTTTCTTGATCGTCGTCGTTTTGCGCTCGGGCGTCGCCACCATAATCTCCTCGCGCGCGCTGACGATTTCGCCTACGCCGGTGAGCGCGCGCTTTTTGCGGTCCGCCTCGACGCGTTTCAGATAGTCCACCCATTCGTATTCCCGCCGCATCGAGTGGAGCCAGTCCCTGCCGTTGCTGATGCCGAGGTAGCAGACCGCGCATTTGACGCGCTCATCGATCGCCGCGACGTAAACGGCGTTGCCGCCGCCGGTGCCGCCGGAGCCGTAAGTGGCGATCCGGTTCGGGTCGACGTCGGCGCGCGTTTGCATATAGCTGATCGCGTTGCGGATATCCGCCACCTGCCATTCGGGCATGACCCAGCCGCGATCTTTGCCTTCGCTGTCGCCCCAGCCGCGGTAGTCGAAGCAGAGGCAGGCGTAGCCCGCCTCGCAGAGCTTCTCGAACATCAGGGCGTAATGTTTGGCGTCCTTGAGGCCGAGAAAGCCGGGACCCTGAACGATCCCGGGCCACGGTTTGCCCGCGTCTCCGTCGGGAAGATAGATGTTTCCGCTGAGTTTGTCGCCTTCGCTGTAAAACGTTACTTTCTCGTTTCGCATCTCAAACTCCTGTCGTCCGGTTTAGGTCTGGACGATTCGTGTTCGTGATTCGTGATCGTGTTCGTCGAGCACGAGCACGGGCCACGTGCACATCTTTATGCCCGCAGCGCCGGCAAAACTTCCTTACCCAGATAGTCGATCTGCTGGTACCAGTCGGCGTAGCGAAAGCGCAGGTCGTAAACGATATGATTGAGCCCGGCTTCCTCATAGCGCTTAGTGTCGCGCGCGATATCCGCCGGTGTTCCGGCGATGAGCAGGCCTTCGATGTCCTCTACCTTGGAGAATGTGCCGGATGCCGGCTTTACCCAGGTCTTCTTGCTGGGGGCGTTGCCTTCGTTGATCAGACCCTTGACGTTCACCTTGCCGAGCGCGACGTCTCTGTTCTTATCGATGCTGGTAATAGGGATCGCGCCGGTGGTAACCATGGGCCGTCCCGCCAGCTTGCACTGCTCTTCGAGGTACTTGACCATCTTATTAAAGGTAGCCGTGGGAATACGTCCGGGCATCCAGCCGTCGCAGTAGTCCGCCGCGCGGCGGCAGGAAGCCGGCGTGCCGCCCCCGTACCAAATCGGAATCTTTTTGCTCGGCGTCGGCTTGAGCTCGACGTCTTTGAAGTCGTAGTAATCGTCTTTGTAGGTGATCTTTTCACCGGCCCAGAACCGGCGGCAGAGCTGGGCGTTGATTTTCGCGATGTTGGCGCGATCTTGTAAAGTAGTCTTCTTATGACCCGCCGCTTCGAATTCGTGGGGAAAGGTGCCGAGGCCAAGCCCCATGATGATATTGCTGTCGCACAGCGTGCTGAGGCCCGCCATGGACTGCGCTAGATGAATCGGATGGCGGTGCGAGATCATCGTGCCGGTGCCGAGGGTAAGTTTCTTACACACCGTCGCGACGGCCGCGAGGATCAACAACCCCTCGATATGGGTATTATCCTCGCCTTCCATTCCATGCGGTTCGAAGACCAAATGGTCTCTGACCCAAACGGAATCGAAACCGTAGGCCTCCGCCTTTTTCGCTCCCTCGACACATCTTTCGGCCGAGCCATACTCGCAAAAATGCGGCAGCAGCAAGCCGAACTTCAACTTAGTAGCCATGGATATGCTCCTTTCTTCTTCCAGGCGGGCGCCGGTTATGGCCCGTATCCTTCCAACAGTTGGTCGAGATCGTTTAACGCCTTGATCGATTCGGCTTTCTTTGTCCAGCTGACCGCTATCGCCAGCGCGTTGACCAGCGAGAAGGCCGGCGTCAGCGAGTTGACCGTGGTGTGAAGCCCCCGCTTGGCGTAGAGGCAAGCCGTGGCGGCCTTGGCGATGGCCGAGCTGGGAAAGTCGGTGATCCCCAAAATGGGCGTGCCGACTTTCTTAGCGTGCTGCAAGGCGACCTGGACTTCGCGAGGCACGTGCAGGAAGTCGATGGCGATCAAGACGTCCTGTTTCTCCATCAACGCCAGTTGCTCCAACAGAGAAGTTCCTCCGGTCAGAAAGAGCCAGCGGGTGTCTTTTTTAACCCGCACCAGCCGGAAGTGAAGCAGGTAGGCGAGGGCCATGGAGGCGTTCAAGCCGATGATGAAGACCTTGCGCGCCCGCCAGATGATCTCGGTCGCCTTGTGAAAATCCGGGAACGACGCGGCTTGCAGCGTTTCCTGCAGGAGTTGGATGTCCCGCTTGATGAGCTTGGCGAAGATATTCTCGTCGTTGCCCAGCTCGGCGAAGGTTTCTTCCATCCGCGCCGCGGCGCGCAGCTTGCCGCGCATCTGCTTCTGAATCTCGCGCTTGAAATGGGGAAACCCCTTGTAGCCCAGGCTCTTGGCGAACCGCACCACGGTGGATTTGCTGACCCCTACGGCCTGGGCGAGGTCGTTCACGTTCGAGAGCAACAGGGCGGCGCTGTCGGCTTGCAGGTAATGGCCGAGCCGCTTTTGCGCCCCGTTGAGCGTATGGACCTTGGTAAAGATGGCTTTGATGGCAGGCATGAAACTTTTGTTTCAATTATCGCACGGAAACTTTCTTGTCAATGCTGTTGACAGAATTTTTTCGACGCGATAATTAAGTCTATCGTTCAAAGATCCGCAGGAGGAACGTTCCATGGCGACCAAGATGACAAAAGAATTCGCAGTCCATCCGTATCTTCAGTTCATGATGGACACGTACAGTCCGTATAAGAAGTGGATCGCGTCGGAAGGCATTCCGATTATGAGCGGCTCGTACGTGCCCGACGTGCGCGACGTCAAGCTGGGCGACTGGAAGCGGCGCGGGGTCAAAGGCGCCTACCTGACTTTTTCCGATCAATTGGTGGCGGACGCTTATATCTGCGAGATTCCTGCGGGCGGGAATACCAAACCACAGCGGCAGCTCTACGAGGAGATCGTTCTCATCGCCTCGGGCCGCGGCGCCACGACCATCTGGTACGACGGGACCGCCAAGCGGACTTTTGAATGGGAGAGAGGCAGCGTGTTTGCGATCCCGCTGAACGCGTGGCACCAGCATTTCAACGCGACGGGCAGCGAGCCGGCCCGCTACATCTCGCTCACCAGCGCGCCCGTGGCCTTCGAACTCTACCGCGACCCGGAATTCATCTTCAACACCGACTACATGTTCAAGGACCGTTTCGATCCTAAAGACGAGGAATTTTTCAGCCGCGAGGGAAAATACCACACGCAATATTACGGCGGGATCTTCCACACCAACTTCATCGCCGATATTCGCAAAATCAACCTGGTTCCGCGAGAAAAGCGCGGTAAAGGCACGCGCAACATGTACATCCACATGGCGGGCAGCGCCATGCTCGCCCACGTGTCGCAATTTCCCGTCGGACGCTACAAGAAGGCACACAAACACGGGCCGGGGGCTCACGTGTGCTTGCTGGACTCGACGGGCTACACGCTGATGTGGGACGAAGGCGAGGAGCCCAAGAGATACGACTGGCATGAAGGCAGCGTGGTCTGTCCGCCGGCCGGGACCTGGCATCAGCACTACAATACCGGCAATGTCCCGTGCAAGTTTGTCGCGCTCCACGCCAACACGGCGGTGCAGAGGGAAGAGGGCGGCATCGATCAGATCGACTTCGACAACGAAGATGCGGCGCTCCGAAAGATGTACGAGGAAGAGTGCGCCAAGAATGGCGTCAAGCCGGACATGGACCAATCATGATAATTTTCGATTTTGGGTTTTAGATTTTGGATTGAAGACGGAGCTCAGTACAGGTTTTCGATTTCCGATTGAAGGCGGAGCCAAACTCCATCCAAAATCTTTTATCCATGTTTTTGTCTCCTTAATCTAAAATCTAAAATCGGCAATCCAAAATCATCTAATGACCTTATCCGCCCTCACCAGCACGTTGGGCGGAATCGTCAGGCCGATCTGCTTGGCCGTTTTGAGGTTGATGATCAACTCAAATTTCATCGGCTGCTCCACGGGGAGGTCGGCGGGCTTGGCGCCTTTGAGAATTTTGTCGACGTAATTTGCGGCGCGGTGGTATAAATCAGCTATGCTGACCCCGTACGCCATCAGGCCCCCTTCCTCGACAAATTGCCTCGTCGGGTACATGCCCGGCCAACGCTTCTTTGCCGCAAGTTCCACAATCCGCTTCGAATTAAGAGTAGTTAACGGATCCAGAATGGTCAGAAACGCGTTCGGGCGCGCCTTTGTCGCCCCGGCCAATACAGCGTCAATATCTTCTGCAGAGCGAGCCTCCAGCGGTTGGAGTTGCAACGAAAATGCTCGCGCCGCGCCTTTTGCTTCTTCAAAACCTGCCACCGAAGCCTGACTCGCCGGATTCCACAGCACCGCCACGCGGGTAATCTTGGGAAAAGTCTCCTTCAGCAGCTCCAGGCGCTTGCCGCTCAGGTCCAACGGCAATACGGTGAGCCCGGTGACGTTTCCCCCTGGTTTCGCCAAGCTGGCGGCAAGCCCGCCCCCGACCGGGTCTCCGGTGGTTAGCACGATGGGAATGGTTCTGGTCACTTGCTGTGCGGCGTGAGCGCTTCTGTTTGTCGTGACCACGATGAGATCGATCTTGAGGCGAACCAGCTCAGCTGCAAGTTCGGGGAGCCGATCGGTTTTTCCCTCGGCATAGCGGTACTCAATGACGATGTTCTTTCCCTCGACATAGCCCAGCTCGCGCAGACCCCGCTGAAATGACGCCAGATGGGGCTGGTCGCGAGAGCCGAAAAAGAGCATCCCTATACGATGAGTCTTCGCCTGCTGCGCCTCGGCCACGGAGCAAAGCGCAAGGAGCGTAGCGCTAAGCGCCAGACCAGTGATGGTTTTTCTCATCGTCTCCTCCAAATAAAAAAGCCCGGCCGGTAAGAAACCGTTCGGGCCGAGGAATTACGGATCGAACTTGCGGCCAGAGCAGAGTCAGCCGGAAGGTGTCGAAATTTATTGGTACCGTAGTTTGTCTTTTCTCTTTGGCGTCCTTTGCGGTTAAAATCCTCTCATGGTTCGACTGGCTCACCATGACCCTGAGCATAGTCGAATGGGTCACCACGAAGGGCACGAAGCACACGAAGTTTGGATGATTCATCGCGCCAAGCCGCCAAGCACGCCAAGGAAGGAATTTTTTCCTCCGAACTTTGCGCCCTTTGCGGCTTTGCGCGAGTCACATCTTAGGATAGTTATCGCGCTAAGACGCCAAGACCGCAATGAGGGCCTCACTATCGCTCCTTCACGGCGAGTAGGCTTTCTCGCCGCGTCGCGTCATGAATAGCTCCAAAGGCAGCTCGGTGCCGATGCCTTTCTCCCGCGCCTTCTCATAAACTTTTCTGGCCGTCGCCGCAAATTGGATGCCCATGCCGGTGTTGTTTTTGAAAAGAGTGATCTCCCGCTCGTCTTTTCTGCCGCGGCATTTGCCGTTGAGCAGCTCGCCGAGTTCGTGGAGGTCTTCCGGCTTCAACATGCCCCGATCCAACCGGTCGGCGAACTCCGCCTGCCGGTCGAGGAAGATCTGCGGCTTGTAGCCGACGACGATCAGCCCGGCTCGTTTGATCGTCTCGTCGTCCAACTCGCGGCGCGGCAGGTAGCCGTCGCCGCCGACGATGCTGTTGACGTGCGCTCCCTCTTTGAGCCACCGCCCCTCCACCACCGGCTCCACCGTGTTGGTCGCGGCGGTGACGATATCGCTCTCCCGCACCGCCTCCTCCGCGGAAGCGACCGGCACGACCTCCACGCCGCACATCTCGCTCATCTCACGCGCGAACTTTTCCCGGTTGGGCTGAGTCGGGCTGTAAACTTTTATCTTCTTCAGCCGGCGCACCGCGAGCGCCGCCGTGAGCTGCGTGCGCGCCTGCTCGCCGGAGCCGAGCAACCCCATCACTTCCGCGTCTTTGCGCGCCAAATACTTTGTCGCTACTCCGCTGGTCGCGCCGACGCGCATGGCCGATATCACGTGATCATCCATGATGGCGAGCAACTCGCAGGTGTCCATGTCGAACAGAAAGACCAGGCCGACGAAGTCTCCCGGATAGACTCTCCGTTTCGCGCCGGCGACCTCGACTTCCTTGGAAAAGCTCGAATCGATGCGCAGCGCCATCGACTTCATCCCCGGCACGAGCCCCATGATGTTGTTGAAGTAGTACTGCCCGCCTTCTTCTTTCCAAGGCGTGCGGAGGCGCGCCCGAGGAGAGTTCATCGCCACGCCTTGCCCCAACTCGCGGAAGGCCTCTTCGATCGCCGCGATCTCCTCGTCCATCGGCACCAAGCCGTCGATCTGCTTGTTTTTTAACACCAAGACCATGAACTTAGCTTCTTCGTCAGAAACACACCGACATTAGTCCAAACAGAGCTCGTGGCGCAAGCTCGGATGGGTGAAGAGGATCTAGGAGTTGTGAAAAAAAGGGCAGTGTCCGAGGGGACACTGCCCTAGTCCGAAAGCTTGGTTTAAAATTCGGCGAGACGGTCGGGGGAGCGCTTACTTTTTTCTGTTCTTAAACCAGTCGGCGTCGATCTGGATAAAGTGCTTCCACTTGTCCGGAGTCGCGGCTTCCTCGAAGATCGCCTCGACCGGACATACCGGCTCACAAGCGCCGCAGTCG
Organism: Deltaproteobacteria bacterium RIFCSPLOWO2_12_FULL_60_19; assembly: GCA_001798595.1. Lineage (GTDB taxonomy): Bacteria > Desulfobacterota > Binatia > UBA9968 > UBA9968 > 2-12-FULL-60-19. The sequence goes on from MGSS01000075.1 coordinate 22,918, forward strand.
ATGCACTCCTCGGGATCGATATAAAGCTTGGTTTCTTTGGCGAACTCTTCAGCCTCATTTTTGGTCGGATGAATGCAATCCACCGGGCAGACGTCCACGCAAGCTGTATCTTTCACGTTAATGCACGGCTCAGCAATTATGTAGGTCATCGAATCCTCCCGTAGACAAACAGTTTTTTCCTACTATCAAATCGGATAATTTAAGTCAATTGTCCCGGCGCGCCTAGCCTTTAATCACCCCTACAGGCCGGAAGCGGGCGACCTTTCGGGAAATGCCCGCCAGGTCCATCGTCTCTACGACATCGGCAACATCTTTGTAGGCGTGAGGCATCTCCTCGGCCATCGTGCCGCGCCCCCGATAGCGCGCGACGACGCCCCGGCGCGCCATCTCCTGGTCGATGTTGATCCCCAGGCTCTGCTTCTTCGACTGCGTGCGGCTCATCACCCGGCCGGCGCCGTGGCAGGTGCTGCCAAAAGTTTTTTCCATGGCCGCTTCGGTCCCGACCAACAGGTACGAATAGCGTCCCATGTCACCGGGGATGAGAATCGGCTGGCCGGTTTTTTGGTACGCCTCAGGAATCTGCGCGTGGCCCGGAGGAAAGGCGCGCGTTGCTCCCTTGCGATGAACGCAGAGCCGGCGCTTTTGGCCGTCAACGACGTGGTCTTCGATTTTCGCGATGTTGTGGCACACGTCGTAAATCAGCGAAAAGCCCAGCTCGGCCGGATTCGTATTTAAGGCTTTCAGAAAAGCTTTCTCCGCCAGGCTCATGATGACCTGGCGATTCACCCAGGCATAGTTGGCGGCCGCCGCCATCGCGCCGAGGTAGTCCTGTCCTTCGGGGGAGTTGATCGGCGTGCAGGCGAGTTGGCGGTCCGGAAGCTGAATGTCGTACTCGGCCATCGCCTGATTCATCACCTTGAGAAAATCTTCGCAGGTCTGGTAGCCCAGACCGCGCGAGCCGGTGTGAATCAGAACGACCAGCTGATCGGAGAAAATACCGAGTGAGTTTGCAATCTCCGGGAGATAAATCTCCTCGACCTTGCCGATCTCCAGAAAATGGTTTCCCGAACCGAGCGTCCCGACCTGCTTTAACCCTCGCTCCAGGGCGCGGTCGCTCAAAAGCTCCGGGTCCGCGCTCTCAAGCCGTCCGCCTTCCTCCATGTATTCCAGGTCCTCGGCCCGGCCGTAGCCGTGCTCCACCGCCCAACGCGCGCCGTCGCGCAGCAGCCGCTTTTCGTTTTCTTTCGACAGCTTCGGAATCGCTCCCTCGGCGCCGACGCCGGAGGGAATGAGCGAGAAGAGCGCCTCGACGATTTGAGGAATCTTTTCGCGGACATCCTTGAAGGCCAAACTGGTCTTCACCAGCCGCACGCCACAATTGATATCGTAGCCGACACCGCCCGGCGAAATAACCCCTTCATCGAAGTCCATCGCGGCGACGCCGCCGATGGGAAAGCCGTAACCCCAGTGAATGTCCGGCATGGCGAGGGAGTAGCCGACGATTCCGGGAAGGTAGGCCACGTTCATGACCTGTCTCAGGCAGTTGTCGTCCTTAAGAGCGGCAAAGAGTTTCTCCGTGGCGTAGATCCGCCCCGGCACGCGCATGCCGCCCTGCCGGGGAATCTCCCAGAGGTAGTCGTCAACGCGGGTGATCTTGATCTCTTCGCTGGTCATATTCACCTGCGCTTGGATTGTTCACCGTTGGGTTGAGTTAAGCCCTCACCCCATCGCTCTCCCTTAGGGAGAGGGCGAGGGTGAGGGGATTCGCGCCGCTTAAACATCGAAGATGATTCTTGCGCGCCACATTCCCTTCTCTTGCCAAACTCTGAACCCATGATAGGTCACGCCTTTGATCTCCGTATGAAATTTGTGCCGTTTGAGGTCGAGGGCCTCTCCTTTGACTATCGCCTCGACGCGACCCGGCTCGATGGTCATGATGTCACATTGCTTGCCGATGAATCCGCGAAGGTTAAATTGCGCCAGCAGCTCGCAGAGCCAGGCGTGCAAAAGTTCTTCCCAGCCTTCGGCGATTGCTGAAATGTGGATCTCTTGTTTGGGTTCGATCCCCGCGGTGTCGGCGATCAGGCCGTACAAGGCTTCACCGGCGAGTTTGAACAGGTCGGCCGGGTCGGTGGCTTCGACTTCGAAGCCCAAATCGGCGGTATGCTCGATCTCGCGGACCGATCGCTTTGCCTCATTCATGAGGCTGGTCTTCCTCGCGCTCGGCGATCAGCGGCACGATCGCCTCGCGGATCACCTTCTCGCTCACCTCGCCGAATCTTTCTTTGAAGCGGTCAAGCGGCACGACGGCTTTCGCCATTGCGCGGTGGCCGCCGGCGCTGCCGATCTGGTCGAACAGCCGCTTCATGATATCGCCCGCGCTTTTGACGTAGCCGACGTTTCTGACCGAGATCACCACCCGGTTGCCGGAGAGGCCGGAGACGATGGCCCATTCCACGCCTTCGATCTGGAGACAGAACTCCGCCATCTGCGGAATCACGTCCTCCCGCTTGACCTCGCCCATATGGATCACCGCGACGCCGTCTTCCAACTGCAAGCGGCTGAGCGCCCGGCCGAGCGCTTCGAGATCCTCGCGCGGCAGCGCCGGCCGTTCCATTCTCGTAATCAAAGCGCGGCTGGCGAACGGGTAGAGAAAGGTAAAGGCCTCGAGATCGGCGATGTGGCTTCCGCGCTCCAGGAACAGCGTGTCGCTTTTGATCCCGTAGAGGAGCGCGGTGGCGAGTCTTTGCGACGGTTCCATCCCCGCAGCGCGGAGATATTCCGTGAATATGGTAGAGGTTGCGCCGTACTGGGTTCTAAGATCGGTGAAGCGCGCCGGAAACGGCGCCCGCTTGGGATGGTGATCGACTACCAGATCGACCTTGCCCAGCGGCCTCTGAAAATAGGGCGGCTGGACATCGACCAGGGCAAGCTTCGCGCCGTCCTGGTGCAAGTCTTCATGAGTGATGCGGTCGATCTGGATCTCCAAAAGGCGAATCATCGCGAGATTTTCCGGCCTCGTGACTTCCCCGAAGGTGACGATGGGCGTGGTCGCGCGGTTGCGGCCCAGCAGCTCGCGCAGGGCCAAGGCGCTGCCGATCGCGTCGGGGTCGGGATCGTGCTGGAGCAGGATGTGGATTTTGTCCTTTTCGCGAAAGAGGGAACGGATTCTCTCCACCGTGCGCCGGTTGATCGTGTCGAGGAGCTGCGGCGCGCAGAATTCCTCGAACATATCCTCCAGCGGGAGGCGGCGCAGCAGCGGATCTTTGTGATTTCCCGTCGCCTCTTTCTCGGAAGAGAGCGAGACGATCGGCAGCTCCGGTTTCGCGGTTCGTAACAGCATGTAGACCTGCTCGCGCAACTGGCGGCTTCTGATAAACAGGATGACCTGGTTGACCCGGTCCAGATGGGCTTTTTCGTAGGTCGTATCGGCAGTCAAATCGCCCGACTGACTGCTGCCGCCGCGCCGCCTGATTCGCCGGGCCGCTTCGCTCTCCTGGACGAGGAACAGAACCTCGCCCCGTTTGGTCGCGAGCTTGCGCATGAACTGAAAGAGCAGGTCGTCTTCGCAGATCGCTAAATATTTCATCGGGCTAATCCCTCGAAAGGGACAGTTAGAACGCTGATGTGGAGATTGTCAGACGGGAAATTCGGCCTTTGCAAAACACAGAAAAAGCCTAGCACCTCCCCCCCCGTTTTTCCACCGGGGTTGAATGAGGCTTATCCGCTGCGTATAAGGATTAGATTCGGTAGAGCGGAGCCATCCAAAATTATGATCAACAGCGGCGAGAGAGGATTCGGCCTTCCCAAATTCAGCCTGGCGGAGCGGGAGCGGCGCTGGGGCAAGGTCCGCGAGCTGATGCGCGCCGCGGGCCTCGACGCGATCATCGGCTTTCCCAACCAGAGCCACTGGGACCAATTTCAGGCCGACATCCGCTATCTCACCCACATCGGCGGCCATCAGTTCGAAGTCGCCATGGTCTTTCCGCTCTACAGGGATGTGACCGCCTTTGTGCGCGGCGCGAACGAAGTCGAGTGGTGGGCGATCGCGCAGGATTGGGTGAAGGACATTCGCGCCACGCGCAGGACCTGGGGCGAGCCCGTGATCGACCGGATGAAGGAGCTGAGCCTCGACACGGCGCGCATCGGCGTGAGCGGCCTGGGCGGTCTTCTGAGAGCGCCTGAGGGCACCGTGGTCGCGGGCATGCTGGAAAAAGTGAAGACAGCCTTTCCCAAGGCGCAATTTGAGAACGCCACCGAGCTGCTGCAGGATGCGCGCTCGATCAAAGGGGCGGAAGAGGTCGCCTTCGTCGAGCGCGCCGCGGGAATTCTCGATCGAGTCGTCGAAGCGCTGCTGGCCAAGGCGCGCGTCGGCGTCATGGAAAACGAGATCGTTGCAACCATCTGGCACACGATCATCGCCAACGGCGGCGACTACCCTTCGATGACGCACTGGGGCGCCGGGCAGGGCGTCCCATGGGCCAGCCGCATCGCGCCGCATAGAAAGCTCCAGGCCGGCGACATGATCAACACGGAGCTGGAGGCAAAATACGGCGGCTATATCGCTCAGACCGTCCAGGCCGCCTGTCTCGGCAAAATCCCCGCCGAGCTGACGCGCGCGTTTGATACAAGCGTCAGGATCTTCGACGATCTGGTCCGCTTTATGAAGGCCGGCGTCACATTCCGCGAGGTGATCAGCCGTTATCAAAAGCTGGTCCGGGAATCGGGTCACATTCCCAAAGGCATGCTGCTCCACGGGCGCGGCATCGGCGAGGACCGGCCGCAGGTGACGGGCGAGGCGGATGTGAGTTACAACGCGGCGCAATATACGATGCACCTCGATATCCCGCTGGTGGAGGGCAATGTCTTTGTGCTCAAGCCGGGCGCGATGCCGTCGGAGGCGCCGGATTCGATCCGCTGCGGCGATACGGTGGTGATCACGGCGAACGGCGCGCGGAGGCTGGGAAAAAGAAAGTTCAGTTTTCCGGAGATTCTTTGAATGTGATCGATGTCTTGGTAAGTAGGACATACACGCGCCAATCAAAAACTTTTTGGGGAGGTCGGCATGGAAAAGTTAACGGGCATACAGACTCTCGATGCGGTCGAGCAGACCCGCTGGGACAAATCGACCGGCAGGAACTACGTGCGCTTGACCGACAGCGATCGCTGCCACATCGCGCTTAACTGCTACGAGCCGGGCGTCAACGACGAGATGCACTGTCATCCGGGCTCGGACCACACCTTCTTCGTCGTGGAAGGGGAGTGCACGATCAGAGGACTTAAAGATGGCGAGGAGCACAAGCTGACCCGGCACCAGGGCGTCCATATCGCCGCGGGCTACTTCTACCAGCTCAACAATACGGGCAAGGACAGGCTCATCCTTTATCAGGTGAGCACCAATCCCAACCCCAGGCCGAAGAAGGGCAAGGTCATCTACGGCATCGATACGAGTTTGAAGGAGCATCTCCTCGGCCGGCTGACGGGGCAGCAGCCATGACCGTAAAAGACGTACAAGAGTGGTGCAAGGCCAACCGGCTCGATGCCCGCGGGATCATCCGCGGCGGCGAGTTTTTTATCCGCCACGCCTCAGGGGAGACTTCCTCCAGTCTTCCTACAGCGCAGCAGGTCCTACACTGGGACCTTCACATCGGCGACCGCCGCCTGCCGGCAAGTCCCTCCGACATGGAGCGGCTGGTCACCGGCAAAATCAGCCTGGATAATTTGACCCAGGCGATGAGCCGCGAGGGCAGACGGCCGGAGTGAGGGGAGATCACCGTGAAAAACGCTGACGCGTTGGGTTAGGCCAGGGTTAAGCGGCCGGTACGGAAATCAAGCGTTAAACTTTGACCACGAAAAAAATCCAGACCCAATAAACCATCAACGCCTGCACTGGGCGGCAAGGTGTGGCACAGCACCTCAAAGCTTGTGCGCTCCTGTCCCACCGCTACAATCTTTTCCACCACGACGCGTGGCACAAACTCCACACCGCTCCCCGTCGTTACCTGGGTGCGATCCGATACCAAAGCTGGATCATAGCCGATAGCAACCAGTGCGGCCACGTTCACCAGCGTACCCGTGGCGCCGGTATCCACTGCCAGTCTGAGCACGGCGCTTCCTGAAGGCCCCCAGATCTCTGCGGGAACAATAATCAGCCCCCGTTTGGGCTCGAAGGGAAAACTCATAGAACGACCGCCGTGCCTTCGGGCATCTTGCCCGTGTACAACACGGCGAATCGCTTGGGGCGCAATTCCACGGCCTTGCGATAGACTTCGTCTCGATCCTTGCCGTGCCAAAGCACCCTGCCACCTTGCACTTCCAGGGCTTCATTAGTCTGAGGGTTCTCAAGCAGGACCCACTCGGACTCAAATTGGGCCTCGATTTGGGCGACAGTCATGACATCATCCATACGGTGTCCTCCCGGTTGGATTATAGCATCGGGTAACGGTCCGACGAAAGCGCAGCGTTTGGCGCTCTTGTGGCCTAGCTACTCAGTGAGTCGGTGAGTCGGAGGGTAGGAGGAGAGATCAGGAAACTCAGAAAAGCCAGGAGAATGACTCAAGCAGAGCTAACGCGCGCCGCCCGCCTGCTTCGCCCTAACCTTGCTCGCATTGAGGCGGGAAGACATCGTCCAACCATAGACACGTTAGAAAAGCTCGCCGGTGCGTTGAAAACTCCCGTCGTGGATCTGATTGCCGGCAGGTGAGCCGTTTTTCCGGATTTTGGACCCGGTAAGGTATCAGCGGATCAATTTCCGAAACTCGTGTTAAGCCTTTACTTCTTGGTCGCCACGATGAGCGTCGTTCCGGGCATGGTGCTGGGGATGTCGGCGTGGCTCTCGATTGAGGCGAAGCCGGCGGCTTTGAGCCACCGGGTATACTCGGATAACGTCCAGCACTCGCCGCCCGGCGTGTGCGTCAGGGTATAGACAGAGAAGCGGAGCGCGAAGGTGGGCTCGGTGCGCTCTTCGTTGGGCAGGAAGTCGTTGACGACGAACAGGCCGCCGGGCTTGAGCGCCTTGTAGGCGGCGCGGAAAAGCTCTTGGTTGCCTTCCGGCGATTCGAAGCGGCAGAAGTTGCTGGCGATCGCCAGATCGTAAGAGATCTCTTCGATCTTAGCGCTGCGGAACTCGCCGTCGATAAATCGGATCTTTCCCTCCAGGCCGCGCTCGCGATTCAGCTTCTTTGCGACGGCGTTGACGTTGGGCCAATCGAGCTGTGTGACCTCAGCCGACGGGTCGCGCGTGACAATCGTCATGCCGAAGATGCTCGAGCCGCCGGCGATGTCTAACACGCGAAGCCCCTTGCGCTTCGCGCCGATTTCCAAAATATCGCACAGCGCCTTCGCCACCGGCTGAGCTATCGGGATGATCCCTAAAACCAGCTTCTCCCAAACCTCCAGCTCGGTGTTCGTATCCATCCGGCTGAGCGGCTTGCCGGTCTTGAGCGTCTCAATGAGATGGGCCATGCCGTCCCAGAGGGCCAGGGCGACGTGGCGGAAATCTCCCATGTAAGAGGGCTTGCCGCGCACTAAAAAAGCCTCGCTGATCGGCGTCAGAAAATATTTTCCGTCCCGCTTCTCGATCATCGCCAGGGCGAGGAGACCATCGAGGACGATCCGCGTGGCCCTGGGGTCGGTTCCGGCCGCGCGGGCGATCTCTTCGTAGCCGTGAGAGCCGCGGGCGATGTGGGTGAAAAAATCGTACTCGATAGCGGCGTTGAGAATCTGGCTGTTGCCGAAATCTCCCAGCAGGCGCATCAGGGGACGGGGGGAGAGGCCCTCTTTCGTGCTGGCGGACTGACTCATGATGAAAACGGCTCCTTAGGCAATGCAAAATAAAAATTGCAAAATGTAAAAGTAAAAATTACGGACCCGTGTTTTCCGTCACTTTGCATTTTTCAATTTGCCATTCGACAAGCTCATGGTGGTGAGCTAGGTCGAACCACAATTTGCCTTTTGAATTGACTCACTCGCGGTAGAGGCCTTCCTTGTTCACGAATTGATAGACGCCTTCGAAGAACCAGGCGAAGTAGGCCTGGCCCATGCGCAGGCAATACTCCAGGCTGAAGCCGGGGCGGGTGTCGGCGCGACCTTCTTCCAACATTTTTTTCAGCACCATCCAGTCGAGACCCGCGTGCGCCATCACGCCGTCATGCTCTTCGAGGTCCGCTTCCGCATGAACGCGGAAGTAAACGATTTTCTCCTCGGGGATCTTGTAGGCTTTTCTGAGCGCTCCGCCGAAAAACTTGGCCCAATGGCCGACCGCCTCTTCCACGCAGAACGACGCCCACCATTCCGCCATCGTGCCTTCGTAAAGCACGCCGCGATAGTATTCCAAAAAGGCGCGGCACTCCGGCAGCATCTCGTACTCGATCATCTCATCGTCGGTCAGGCCGAAGTTTCTCCCTTGCTCCAACACGATCCGGATATGGCCCGGCGGCGTCGGATGGATCATCTCGTCCGCCACGTGGTTGGCGAAGTGTTTCTGCAATTCAGGATGGCGCTTGAAAAACGGCAGGTGGCGTTGATAGGCGACGCCGTGGAAGTTATTGATCTCGGCCACAAAGCCGTACCAGTTTTGCCAAAAAACTTTGATGGCCTCCATCGGCAGGGTTCCCTTGGCCAAATCCGTGTGAAACCGGCCTTTGAATAGCCAGCGGTCCGCCAGCCCCATCAGGTACTTTTTCAGATCTTCGACCACCGCCTCGGCCTCCTGCGGCGACAATCGCTTGCCGAAATAGTCCTTTTTATAGTTTGCAGCCATGTGTTCCTCCTTGGATAGGTGACCGTAGGGGCGACCGGCCGGTCGCCCCTACAACACCTACCGCCTCATGCCTTCTTCAAGCCAGCGTTCCCGGATTCAGAATGTTATTCGGATCGACCATCTGCTTGATCTCTTTTACCAGGTCGTACAGATTCGTCAGTCGTTGATAGGGGTACGGTCCTTTGGTGCTGACCGTCGGCGCGGTCCAGACGACGCCGCGTTTATTGCTGAATTCCGCCACCATCCCCATCCACTTGCGGAGCTTCGCCACATCGGCGTCGTCGTAAGGATTATAAAAGACAAAATACTCCTCTTTCATCGCCAGATCGCGAGTCACGTAGCTGTCGTGCTGCGGCGAATGCTCGGGGTCCCACAGGCCGCACTCCCGCTTCGCTGCCTCATCAAGATCGTACATCTCTTTTAAGAAAACGATCGGGTACATCTTAGAAGTCACGGCGAACATGCCGGTGTGGCGCACGACCGAGCTGCACCAGCCGTCGGGGCCCATGATGTGGAAATCGGGCCAGCCGTGCAGGCCGTGCTCCTGCGCCTTGGCGCCCATCGACTTCTCCGCGATCTCCCGCACCTCGACCCCGCGCTGCTCCTGGTAGATCTTTCTCATCCTTTTCTCTTTGTAAGCCAGCTCTTCGGCGTCGCGCGCGAAGAGGATCGTCTTTAGAAAAAACCAGGCGTCATCGGGAATCTTGGACTTGTCATAGAGTCCGTCTTCCATCGGCCAATGGTACTGCCAGCGATCGACGAAATGGATGTCGTAGACAACCTCTCCCTTAACCAGCCCCAGCATGGCCTCCTGGATGTTTTCCAGCTGGTCGCGCCGAAAGCTGTAACAGTAATCGTGCAGCCACTCTCTCCGCCCCTCGATGGCGCGCAGGCAGACTTTGCTGATGATGCCGAGCCCGCCCGCCGAGAGAGTGAAGAGTCCCATCAAATCGGGGAGATGAATCCATTTCTGAAACGGGCCGAACGTCGTGCCTTGGTTGGCGAGGGCGCCCAAGCGCACCGTCTCGCCGTTGGCGAGCACGACTTCCAGGCCGATCACCATGTCGGCGATCCAGCCGTAGCGCGTCATGCCGTAGCCGATGCCGCCTTTGCTGATCATCGCGCCGATCACGACCGAGGGGCCGTAAGTGCCGTAGTTCGGCAGCATCAGTCCGTGCTGCCTCAGCGCGTGGTGGATGCCATAGACGCTCGCGCCCCCTTCGGCGATCACGTATTGTTGCGTCGGGTTGACCTCGAGAATTTTGTCCATCCCCAGCATGTCGAGCAGGATGCCGCCTTTGAGCGGCGAGCTGATCCCCATGCCGACGCCGCCCTTGGCGACGATCGGGATTTTGTGCTCGTTGGCGAAGCTCAAAATCTTCGCCACCGAATGGCGGCCGGCTGAGTCGGATTCCACTCTGACGATCACATCCGGCAGCGCCTTGTACGCGCCGTAGGCGAGGGTGTGCTGGTAGTTGATCTTGTCGATCGGGTTGGTCGAGACCAGGCGCGGGCCGACGATCTCTTTGAGCTTAGAAACGATTTCGTCGAGAGACAGCATTTTTTCGGGTCTAATGCAAAATGCAAAATGCAAATTGAAAAATGTAAAATGCGGGAACGGGACAGGAATTTAACGACTCAAGCCGGATTTTAAGGAGATTTTGCGCTTTGCCTTTTGCAATTCTCATTTTTCATTTTCGGCTAGAGTTGCAGATGGCTTCCGCCGGTGACGAGGATATTGCTGCCGGTGATCATATTGGTTTCGTCGCCGGCGAGAAAGGCGATCGTGCCGGCCACGTCCTCCGGGTAGAGGTGCTTCTGGATCGGCCGGTTCTTGCGAACTCGCTCCTTGAACTCTTCCGACATGACCGTAGAGGCGTCGGTCAATGTAAACGCCGGCGTGACGACATTCACCGTGATGCCCAAGGGTCCCAACTCGATGGCCAGGGTCGTTGCCGCCACTTCCAGCGCGGCCTTCGCCGCGGCGTAGGCGCCCAGCCGGGGTAGAGGCTGCTGCGCCAGGCGGGAGCTTAAAACGACGATCTTGCCCTTTTTCTTTTCGATCATCCCGGGAACGAAAGCGTGAACGCCGTTGTAGAGCGCGCCGAGCTCTTTGCGCGTAGCCTCCTCGAACCCATGCCAAGAGATTTGGTGCAGCGGAGCGATCTCAAAGGGGAAGAAGGCGTTGTTGATGAGAACATCAACCTGGCCGAGCGTTTTTTCCACCGCGCGGCGCATGTCGTCGACCTGGGCCTGGTCGGTGACATCGGCCTGAAAGACCATCCCCTTCGCGCCCTCTTTTTCCACTTCGTTGAGGACCTCAAGCGCGCGTTCGCGGTTCTGTAGGTAGTTCACCACCACCGACGCGCCGCAATGAGCGAGGCGCTTGGCGGCGGCCGCGCCGATGCCCCGGCTCGCTCCGGTAACGAGAACAACTCTGCCTGACAGAGGCTGGCGTCCGTCTTGTTCCATAGTCGCGCCGGATCGGAGTTAGATCGCTACGGCGTCTTCAGCCGCGCCCTTTTCGTATTTCGCCGCGTTCTCTTTGAACGAGAGAAACTTCATCCGCACGTAGGGCGAGCTGTAGCCGTTCAAGATCCGCTCGATCCTGCCCGGCTTGCTGTAGAAGGCCTGAAAAGCCCAGCCGGTCAACTGTCCCAACTGTTGCCGCGTCAGATGTTTCGTCGGCATGACGCCGTGCTCCAGGTCGTAGAGGCTCATGTCGTCGATCTCGATGTTGTTTTCCTTGACCGCGCGCTTCCAGATCGGAGAGCCGGGTATGGGATTCAGCAGCTGGATCATCACGATGTCCGGGTCGATTTCGTCGACGGCCTTGAAACGTTGTCGGATCTTCGCCGCGTCGTCTTCCCAGAAGCCGTTGAGATAGGTCGCCACCGTCGAGATATCGTTCCGGCGCAGAAAGCCGATGATCTCTTTTAATTCTTTGACGCCGACTTTCATCGGCCCTTTATGCGCCTCCGCGATCTCCTCGTCGGTCCCTCCATCGATCCCGATCAGCACCTGATACATCCCGACCTTGCGCAGCCGGGGAATGAGGTCCATGTCCCGGATAAAGTTCTGGGCGCGCCCGAGACAGAACCAGCTCATGTCGAGTTTCTTTTGCTCCAACGCCTCGACCAGATCGACCATCTTCCGGCGGTCGGAGTTGAAATCGTCGTCCATGAAAGTGAGCGCCTTGACGCCGTATTTTCGGTGCAGCAGCTCCATCTCTTCGGCGATCTTTTTGCCGCCGCGGGTGCGGTGAGAGCTGAAGTCGCGCGGGCTCCGCGGATCGACCAGCCACCACTCGTAGCAGAAATGGCACGCGCCTTCGCAGCCGCGCGAGGTCACCGCCTCGTTGTAGTTGGGAATAACGGAGTAACCACAATACCGGTCCATCGGGAACAGATCGTAGGCCGGCGCGGGCAGCTCGTCGAGATTGGTGATGAGCGGTCGCGGCGGGTTGAGAACGACCTCGGCGCCGTTGCGCCAGCAGAGTCCTTTGATCCCGCTCAATTTCGGCGCGGGTTGCTTGAGCTCGTCCAGTAGTTCCGCCATCGTATATTCGCAATCGCCAAAAACGGCGACGATCGCGAAATCGAGCTGCGGGTTTTCCCGCATCAGCTTCTGCGGGATCGCCGTGTACATGAGTCCGCCGGCGACCGTGACGGTTTTGGGCGCGATTTCCTTGATGCGCTTCATCGCCGCGTGAAAGCGAGTGAGCTGGGCCGCGCCGCCGGAAGCGGCGATCATGTTGCCGAAGAAGACGGCGTCGGGCTTTCTGCGCCGCACCTCTTCGAACATCTGCTCGTCGTTCAGCTCCAGGGCGCGACAGTCCAGGACTTCAACGTCGGCGCTCTTTTTCTCGCGAACGAAGGCAGCCAGTTGGGCGTGGAGCGCGTTGGTTGCGAGGTGGCGGTCGCCCCAGGGGGCCCAGTTTCCCATTGGCGGTGTAATGAATAGAAGTTTCATGTGTTTCTCCTAACCGGCCGGATACTTCGCCCCAAAATAGTTAATACGTAAACAATTGTCAAGGTGGGCTGCTGCCGGGCCCGCTGTTGACAGGGGAACCAGAGTGCGGGAAAAGAGAAAGATGCTTTCACTTTTACAGGCGATTAAGTTCCTTACAGCCGCTCCGTGGCCGACAAGCAGGGAGGCGGCGCCGCAAGAGGTGGCACAGTCCGCCGCCTTTTTCCCCTTGGTCGGATTCTTTTTGGGGATCGTGCTGGTCTTGGTGGACCGCCTGTTGGACCCTTATCTCGCCTCGGAGATCCTGAGCGTTGTGCTGGTCACGGTTCTCATATTCGCGACGCGCGCCGCGCCTCTGGCCGATCTAGCGAGCACCTGGGATCAGTTAGCCCCGAGGAAAAACAGGCCCCTTGCCGGTTCGCGCATAGGCCCAGATTTGGGTCTGTTCGGTTTACTGGCGGTCCTGGTAGTCATCGCTCTCAAATTTCGCGCTATCGAGGTAATGGGCGAAGCGCGCGCCCCCGGTCTGTTGTTGGCGCCGGCCCTGGGGCGCTGGGCGATGGTGGTGCTGGGTTACGGTGCGAGTTCTACGGGCGAGGATGAACAGGAAATCGACGTAGACGGTATCAGGGGTAAGCAGTTGATTCTGGCAACTGGCTTGCTGCTGTGCGGCGTCTTCCTGATCGCCCGGCGGGTGGGGCTTTGGGTGGCGTTATGGGTTTCGCTCTTGGCGCTCGGGAGCCGGTACCTACTCCACCGCCGACTGGGCGGAGTCGCTGGGAAAAATCTCGGCGCGGTCGCGGAGATGAGCGAGGCGCTGGCATTTGTTCTCTTTGCCACCCTTTAGCAGGCCGGCCACAAAGGCCCATATGCCATAGCCCGCCTGGGAATCTCTCTCCGGGCCGATGCGATACGTCGTTGGTAAGCTGCCCTCAAAAACTGAGAGTATCTCTGGACTACGCTTGCATCTCCTCGTCCCATGCATCGTAGCGGTTCTCGGCATCCACGGAATCAACCGCCAGGTGATTTTGCTTTACGGCTCGCTTCCCTCGGCGGTGATCAACTACGTTCTGACGGCAAAATACACCCGCAACTCCGAGCTCACCGTCTCCATCATCGTGCTCTCGACTCTCCTCTCCCTGGCGACTGTCCCGTTAGTTTTCTGGTTGATTCGGTAATCGCCAGAAGTCCCCGTGAAGAGGGCAATATCCGCCCGTGCTCTTTCGCGCGTCTAGGAAGCGCGTCGCTTTGTCGGCGGACGGAGAAAAAAAGTCAGGAAGGCCGAGACGATCAACATGCCGATGAAGAGGCTGAAGGAGAGAAAGTAGCTTTGGGTGGCGTCGAAGAGCAGGCCGAAAAAGGGCGGTCCCCCGGCGGCGAAGGCGTGGGTCAGGAGCGCGCCCATGCCGCGGATCTTTCCGAGCGAGACGCGCCCGAAGTAGTTGGCCCAGATCATCTCCGACAGGATGGAGGTGCCGCCCATCCCGATGCCGTATAGAAAAAAGCCGGCATAGAGGGAAACCACCCCGGGAGCGAAGAAGGCCCAGGAAAGCCCCGCGGTTTGGATCAGAAACTTGACCATGATGAGTCTGGCGATATTTCCCCGCTCGGCGAGAACCCCCCAAACGATGGGTGTGCTGAACTGCATGGATGCGATAATGCTCAATACCGCCGCTCCTACCATGGCCGAATGGCCCTGATCGGTTACGAAGGCGAAGACGTGAAGATTCAGGCCGGTCACACCGACGCTCGCGACGCCGAAGGTGATGCAGATGAGCCAGAAGGCCGGAGTGCGGAGCGCCTCGCGGCGGCTCCAGGCGACGACGTCGACTTTCGCGCTCCGCCGCAGCCTGGCGGCGGCCCCGCCCGCAGGCGACTCGCTCTCGTGTGGCGCGGGGGATCTACCGTCCGGCAGAAGTCCCATGTCTTCCGGGCGCCGGCGCATAAAGAGCAGCGACGGGCCAACGACCAACGCCAGCGTCACAAGGCCGAAGACGGCCCAGGTCGCCCGCCATCCCGCGTATACGATGAGGGAGGCCGCCAGGAGAGGCATTGCGACTTTGGCCAGGCCGTGGCCCATGCCGGCTAAAGCGAGCGCGCGGCCGCGCATGCGAACGAACCAGCGCGAGATGGAGACGTTGACCACCATCGAACCCATGAGCGCGTCGCCCGGGCTGACCAGGAGCCAGCGGACCAGAAGGAACTGCCAAAAATCCCTCGCCTGGCCGAGGAGGAGAAAGCCCGCCCCCGAGATGAGACCGCCGGCGGCCATGAGCCACTTCCCACCATGCCGGTCTATCAGCGAGCCGATCAGCGGCGCCGCGACCGCGCTGACGAGGATCTCTCCCGAACGGACGAGCGAGAAAACGCCACGGGAGATCCCGAGATCTTCAGACAGCGGTTTCAGGAAAACGCTGAGCGTGCTCGATATCGAGAAGGCGGAAGCGATGTACGCAAGAAAGCCGACGGCGACGATTACCCAGCCGTAAAAAAATTTTGTCGGGTGGTTTGTATATTCAGCGCCGGACGAGGGTTGCACGCTCTTCGTTGTATCAAGGATCGGATGAAGCATAAAGGCCGGCAAGAATAGGCCCGCATAAGAATTTCACCCGGAGCGTCAAAAACTTCTTGACAAGTTTTTTCGCGCGGTGTACTTTTCTCTTTACTCTAAGCTCCAGGGAAGTCCGGTGCAAATCCGGCGCGGTCCCGCCACTGTAATGGCGACGAAAGCCGCAAGTTAAGCCACTGTGCGCCTTAGGCGCGCGGGAAGGCGCGGCGAGTAGAATCAAGCCAAAGCCAGGAGACCTGCTTAGAACGCGTTAACCGGCCTCTCCGGGAGAGAGAGAAAGGTTCTCATTTTTTTCCTCCAACTCTCGTTGAGGCCGGATGAGAAGCTCCGATGAAGCTTTGCTCGTCTCTGTTGATTTCTGCGATGTTTCACGCCGCCGTGCTGTTACTGCCGCCGGCGGGGTTTGAGCCTCGCCCCCAGGAGCTTATTCCCGTGGTCGTCCTGGGTGTCGCTGAAGGTGATGGTTCGACCTTGCTCACCACGGGGGAGGGTGGTGGGGGCGGTGCATCTGGCGCAAAACCGCAAGGCAATGGAGCGCCGGAGCAGCGGACAGTGAAAAAGGCGCCAGCCAAAAGCGAAGCTGTCGCGCCAGCCGGCGACGGAGTGGGTACGCTACTCGCTTCCGCACAGATGGCGGTCAAAACTCAGGTGGCGCTGGAGGCTGTGAGCGACGTTGGGATCGCCGTGGCGGACGTCAGCGGGAATGGCGCAAGTCAATCTCGTGTGAGTTCCGCGCCGGCAGACGGTCAGGCTGGTGAGGCGGGATTTTCCGCGGGCGGCGCCGGAACGGGTGGAAACGGGAGCGGAATCGGCGCGGCGGGAACCGGCAACGGACTCGGCTTAGCAGGGGACGGGCATGGCGGAGGAGGGCTGGGCGTAACGCCAATCTATGCCGGAGTGAGTTACGCGCACACGCCCAAACCGGCCTATCCCGAAGAGGCCAGAAAAGCAGGCTGGGAAGGGACTGTGATACTCGGTGTCCTGGTGGATGTTGGAGGGAAGGCGGAAAAAATTGAGATCAAAGGCAGTTCCGGTTACGCGCCGCTCGATCAGGCGGCGGTGGAGGGTCTCAAGCGGTGGCTTTTTCGTCCAGCGCGCTACGGCGAGAGAGCGGTGGAGAGTTGGGTGAAGATTCCGGTCGTTTTTCAGTTGGCTGAAGTCAAAGATTAACCGTCTAACTCAATTTTAAGGAGGCAAACAGAAGCGATCTTATCAACCGCAGGTGGATGTACGGGAAAGGGGTGAAAATCCCCTGCTGCCCCGCAACTGTGACGGCCACGAAAGCCGCACTGAGCCACTGTGCGCCTCAGGCGCACGGGAAGGCGCGGCGAGTAGGACTGATCGTGATCGTGGATCGTGACCGTGTTCGTTCAAAGAAATTTACGAGCACGAGGGACGAGCACGAACACGACTAAAAAGCCTAAGCCAGGAGACCGGTCCTTCCTGCCCTAACAACTTCCCCTTTCGCGGGAAAAGGAGGGGCCCATGTTCTCGATCTTTCTTTTTTTCATTTCGGTTTTACTTTCCACTTTCGCCTACGCCGCGGAGCCGAGCCAGGAAGAGAGCCTGCCGTCGGTCGTGGTGATCTCCACCAGACTCCAAGACGTCGAGGAGGAGGCATCCAAGGTTCCGGGCAAAGTCATCGTCATCACAGCCGAGGAGATTCAGCGGCTCGGCGCGAAAACCGTGCAAGAGGTCCTCCAGTATCAAACGGGTGTCGTCCTCTACGATCAGATCGGCAACGAGTTTCAGCCGACGATAGATTTTCGAGGCTTCAACGGCCAGCCGGTCCCCGCCACCGCCGTTTTCCTGGACGGCGTCCGCGTCAACGAGCCGGACTTCAACTCGACAAACTTCGATCTCATCCCGATCGAAGATATCGAACGGATCGAAATTATGCCGGGGACGGCCACAGTTTTCGGGCGCAATGCCCTGGGTGGAGTGATCAACATCAGAACCAAACGGGGCCGGAAAGACAAGCCCCATGTCGGATTGGAGATCGGCGGAGGCAGTTATGGCCGGCAGAAATATTCCTTCACCTCGGATGGGCCGCTCCCGCTGGACAAGTTCGATTACTACGTCGGTACGACGCGCGAGCTGACCGACGGATTTCGCGAGGCGTCGGGAGGCCGGATTACCCGTATCTTCGGCAAGCTAGGTTTCAGGTATGAAGATAAAACCGACGCGACGCTTTCCTACACGCACGTCGAGGATCACCTCAAGCAAGCCGGCTCTCTGCCCGCCAGCCGTCTTCGCCGCGACTACAACGATAACCTGACCCCCGGGGATTTCTCGAACAGCAATCTTCACCTGGTTGCGCTCAACGTGCGGCAGAAGCTGTCCGCGGGCTTCTCCCTTGCGCTGAACGGTTTTGTCCGGATGAACGACCAGGAGTCGTTTGTCAGGGGCCTCTCCAGCGTCTCAACGCTCCTGACAGAAACGACCTCCGGCGGCACTACGATCCAGGCGACGCACGACGGCGTCATTCTCGGCAGGAAGAACCTTCTCAGTCTCGGCGCGGAATATACCCGCAACCGCTTCGACATCGTCAACTCCGGCCTTTTCTTCCCGGCCTTTTCCTTCCTTACTCGTCAGTCGACCAAGGAAGACGTCGCCGGAGCTTACCTCACCGACAGCTTCACTCTCTTTGACTCGCTGGTTCTGAGCGGCGGTGTCCGCTACGACTGGGACCGGTACGATTTTACCGATAAGATCGACCCGGCGCTCAGCGGGGGAAAAATTTTCCGTCGGGTAAGTCCCAAAGCGGGCCTCGTCTTTACGCCCATTAAGGATTTAAGCTTCTCATTCAACTACTCCGCGGGAGTCAGAATGCCGACGGTCAGCGAAATCTTTGCGCAGGGACCGTTCGTTTCCAATCCCGACCTCGTGCCGATGACGAGCCGCAACTTTGAGCTTGGGGCCAAGGGCAAAATCGCGGATTGGCTGGAGGCTTCTCTTGCCCTGTTTTACATGCCGGTCAAGGACGAGATTCTTTTTGTGATCACCGACCCGGTCAACTTCTTCGGCCGGAATGAAAACATCAGCAGCACGCTGAGAAAGGGCATCGAGCTTTCACTCAAAGGACGCTACCGGAAGTGGTTCGACGCTTTTCTGAACTACACCGTGACGAAGGCCACCTTCGAGACCGACGTGCTCTTATCGTCGGGGCAGGTTAAAAAAGGCGATGAACTTCCGATGGTTCCGCGCCATCGCGTCGGCCTTGGCATCAACCTCCATCCCGTGGAAGATCTGACGATCTCCATATTGGGAAGCTATGTCGGCCGGCAATTTTTTCTCAACGACGAGCCCAATCGATTCACAAAGCTGGAGGACTACTTCGTCCTTGGCAGCCGGGTCAGCTATCGGTGGAAGGACCTCACCGGCTATCTTATGGTGAACAATCTCACCAATCAAAAATACTCGACGTCCGGTATCAAGGTGGCCCAGCCCTTCGTTGTGCCCGCTCCCAGGATCAACCTGTTTGCCGGTTTGATTTATCGCTATTGAGCGGCGCCGGCGTCCGCTTAGATGGTTGTCACGAGATAAAAAAGCTGTTAAAAGTCGCATCCAGAACCAGATCAACAAGGAGAGTCCAGATGAAACCACGGATGGCGTTGTTAACGACAATAATTTTCGGCGCGGCCGCGCTGCGGCTGCTTCCTCATGCGCCCAACTTCGATCCGATCACGGCGCTGGCGCTGTTCGGCGGCGCGCAGATCGAAGACAGGCGCTGGGCCTTTGTTCTACCGCTGGCGGCGATGCTGCTGAGCGATCTGCTCATTGGGTTTCACCCGTTGATGCCGGTCATCTATCTGACGTTCGCGCTGGTGGTGTGGATGGGAATTTCTTTGCGCCGCCGGCTCAAGCCTCTCCCCGTGGCCGGGGCGGCGCTCGGGGCAGCGACGCTCTTTTTCGTCGTCAGCAACTTTGCCGAGTGGACTTTAGGCATGTTGTATCCCAGGACCGTCGAAGGTCTGATCGCCTGTTACATCGCGGCGATCCCTTTCTTCGGCAACACCATCGGCGGGGCGCTGTTCTACTCCGCGGCGCTGTTCGGTGGCTTGGCGCTCGCGCAGAAAAGATTTCCGCAAATTGCTCCCGAATCGCGCCTGGCGGCGCGTTGAATCCGGCGCGCGGGAGATGGACGGAGGCTTTTATGGAACCAGCGATTCGGATTTCAGGTGAGCGGTGGATGGTCGCGGGCCTGACCTTGCTCGGCCTATTCTCGCTGTACGTCCTGGCGCTCGATCAAGGGCTTCTCCTTTCACTGGCACAGGGCCCGGCCGCCTTCGATATGAACCTGATTCATGAGTTCGTCCATGACGCGCGCCACGCTGCGGGTTTCCCCTGCCATTAAAAGAAGTAGGCAGTAAGCAGTACGCAGTAGGCAGAAAGCTTCAGGGCTTTTGCTACTGCATACTGCCCGCTGCCTGTTGAGTCGTGGTGGACAATAAGTCTCTCGGCCAAATCCTCAAAGTTGCGCTGCTGGCAGGACTGATCGCCGGCACCGTTGCGGCGATCTTCCACTGGACTTTCACTGAATCCCTCATCGACAGAGCCATCGAGATAGAAAACCACGCGCATGCGACGCTTGCGGGCTCTTCCGAAGAGCCCGTGGTCAGCCGTCCCGTGCAGAAGGCCGGTCTCTTTGCCGGCCTTCTGCTGTACGGAACGGCATGGGGAGCTCTTCTCGGGCTTCTAATTTACGCGGTCAGGCCGTGGTTTGTGAAGCTCGACTATGGGAGGCAGGGATTTTTGCTGGCTTTGTTACTCGGCTGGGCCGTGGTGATTTTTCCGATGCTCAAGTATCCGGCAAATCCGCCGGGAGTAGGAGAGGCGGAGACGATCGGCTATCGGCAAGGACTTTTCGTCGGTCTGATCGCGCTTTCATTGATAGGGGTGACGGTTGCCCTGGCTATCGAGCGCCGCTTGAGCGGAAAAGGGAACGTGAAACGAGCTGCTGTGGTGCTGGGTTACCTGATCTATCTCGCCTTGATCTACTTCACGCTGCCGGGGAATCCAGATCCTATCAAACTTCCGGCCGACTTAATTGAATCGTTTCGCGCCCTATCGCTTGTGGGTCAGGTCCTGTTCTGGGGAGCTATGGGAGGATCGTTCTGGTGGCTGCGCCGCGGAGGAGCTGAACACTCTGATCGTCCGTCATGACCGGTTCGCCTTCCTGTACCCCAATGCGTCCTGGGCGATGATGATTTTCTGGATGTTCGATGAGCCTTCGACGATCTGGTACGACTTGGCGTCGCGGAGGTAGCGTTCCACGGGAAATTCCGTCGAATAGCCGTAGGCGCCAAGGATTCTGAGCGCGGCGTCGGCGGCGAAGGCCGCCGCCTCGGCGGATGTGTATTTGGCGATCGACACTTCCAGATTGTTCGGCTGCTTTTGGTCCGCCAGCCAGGCGGCGCGGTAAACGAGCAGCCGCGCCGCTTCTTCGTGCGCGACCATCTGGGCGATCAGATCCTGGTTCATCTGGAACTGGCCGATTTTCTGGCCGAACTGCTCCCTCTGGTTGCAATAGCCGACCGCCGCCTCGCGAGCCGCGCGCGCCACGCCGAGGGCGCCGGCCGCGCAACTTAAGCGTGTCTGGTTCAACTGCCACATGCAGATCTTAAATCCGTCTCCCTCCTTGCCGAGGAGATTTTCCGCCGGCACCCGGAGATTCTCGAACGTCAGCTCGCCGATCGGCGAGGCATGGACCCCCATAGTATCGAGCGAACGGCGGCTTACGCCGGCCTGATTCAGATCGGCGTAAAAGGCGGAAATGCCGTGGTGTTTTTGCGCGCGGTCCGTATAGGCGTAGATTAACGCGGTATCCGCGACCGGGGCGTTGGAGATCCAGATCTTGGTGCCGTTGAGCAGGTAGGTGTCGCCATGACGCGCCGCCGTCGTGCGGAGCGCCGCGACATCGGAGCCCGCGTCCGGCTCGGTGATGGCGAAGCAGCCGATTTTTTCGCCGCGCACGAGCGGCGGAATCCACTTCTTCTTCTGCTCTTCGTTCCCGAAGTGGAGCAGCGCCAGCGCCGGCCCGATCTGCATGTTGATATAGACTCTGATGGCGGCGTGGACCCGGGCGATCTCTTCCGTAATGAGCGCGAGCGCGAGAAAGCCAAGGCCGTTTCCCCCGTAGCTCTCCGGGACGATGGCGCCGTAGAAGCCAAGGTCGCCCATCTTCCGGACCAGGTCTTTGCGAAACTTGTGTTCCTTATCGTCCTGCGCAGCGGTCGGCGCGATCTCCTTGGCGGCAAAATCGCGCGCCAGGTCGCGCGCCGCTTTTAAGTCGTCCGACAATTCAAAATCCATAGTTCTCCTCCTAAGGAATCGTAAAACGTAAGGGGTTAGGGGTTAGGCGTGGGGAAATCGAAGTCCCTTTACCCCTCACGCTTTACGCCTAACGAATTGAGCAGGCTGCGCGCAATCACCAGCTTTTGGATTTCCGACGTCCCCTCGTAAATCCTGAGTGCGCGGACATCGTTGTAGAGCCGCGCGACAGGAGTCTCCACCACGACGCCGATGCCGCCGTGGATCTGAACCGCCTGATCGACGATTTGCTGCGCCGCCTCCGTCGCATAGAGCTTTGCCATCGACGATTGCCTCTTGAAATCCTCCCCGCGATCGTGGCTCCAGGCGGCGTGATAGACGAGCAGTCGCGCGGCCTCTAGCTCCGTGGCCATGTCGGCGAGTTTGAACTGGATGCCCTGAAACTGCGCCAGCTCCTGGCCGAACTGCCGCCGCTTTTGGCTGTGCCGGAGCGCTTCCTCCAACGCCCGTTGGCCGAAGCCGAGAGCCGCCGCCGCGACCGTGCAGCGCAGCGTATCGAGCGTGTCGAGAGCGATTTTGATGCCGTCGCCCTCCTGACCCAAACGATTCGATTCGGGAACGATGCAATCCTCAAAGGCGATAACCCCGATCGGATGGGGAGAAATAACGCGAGTCTTCTCTTTTAAGACGAGGCCGGGATTGTCGCCTTCGACTACGAAAGCGCTGAGGCCTTTAGCTTTTTTTCCGGGATCCGTCGAGGCGAAGACGACGTAGATATGGGCGATGCCGGCGTTGGAGATAAAGCGCTTGATTCCGTTAAGGCAATACTCCTTGCCGCGCTTCACCGCGCGCGTCTGGATGGCGGAGATGTCGGAGCCGGCTTCGGGCTCGGTAACTGCAAAAGCCGCGATGGCTTCGCCCCGGGCGACGGGCGGGAGGTATCGCTGCTTTTGGTCGTCGGTTCCGGCCAGCGTGATCGGGTAGCTTCCGAGCGCCTGCATCCCGAGCATCGTATCCGCGAGCGCCGATCCGCGCGCCAGCTCCTCGCGCAGCACGCACCAGTCGCGGGATTGTATGGTCTCTCTGACGCCGCCGAAGCGCTTCGGCGTAACGTAGGCGACAAACCCCTCCCGCGCAAGCTCCTTCACGAGCCGCCGGGCCGCAGCCTCGACATCCGCCTCTTCCGCGCGGTTCAGCAGATGCTTGTCCACCCAGGCGCGGACACGGGATTGGAGCGCGAGGTGATCTTGGTCGAAATAGGGGAGCATTCGCTACTTAGTCTGGATTATCTAGAGTCCTCGGGGGCAAGCCCTTCCGGTCGACGGCAATAAAACTCTACTTTTAGGCAACCTTCACGTTCGGTGCCGTCGCCCGTCAAGGCCTGCCCCTTCGGACAACACTATGTTGCGACCTCTCATTGTGGCGTGAATTTTCCCGGTTTAGTTGTCGCGATTAAATACCGGCGCTCGTTTTTCGACGAAGGCGCGGTAGCCTTCATGAAAATCGGGGGTGTCCATGCAGACGGCCTGCGCCTTGGCTTCCATTTCCAACGCCGCTTCGAGATCCACGTGGATCTCGCGGTTGAGCAGGTCTTTGGTTACGCCGAGGGCGTAGAGCGGCCCCTGGCTCAGGCGGCGCGCCATCGCGTAGACTTGGTCCATCAACTCGGCGTGCGAGATCACTTTGTTGGCCAGCCCGATGCGGTAGGCCTCCTGGGCGTCGATAAAATCCCCGAAGAAGACCAGCTCCGTTGCTTTTCCCTGTCCCACGATCTTCGGCAGCAGGTGCAGCGCGCCCATGTCGGCGCCGGCGAGGCCGACTTTGGTGAACAGAAAAGCAAACTTCGCCTGGTCGGAGAGAATCCGCAAATCGCTCGCGAGCGCCAGCATCGCGCCGGCGCCGGCGGCAATGCCGTTCACGGCCGCGATGATCGGCTTCTTCAGATTGCGCATGTTTTTGACGACGTTGCAGGTCATGCGGGTGAAGCGATAGAGATCGTAGCTCTTCATCTGGAGCAGCTTTCCGATGATGTCGTGGACGCTGCCGCCGGAGCAAAAGCCTTTTCCCGTCCCCGTGAGCACGATGACTTTTACGGCCTTCTCATCGGCCACGTCCTTCATCAGCCGCTCGAGCTCTCCGTAGCTCTGAAACGTCAGCGCGTTAAGCCGATCGGGATCGTTCAAGCGCACCGTGGCGATCCCGTCTTTCACTTCATAGAACAAACTCTCGTAAGCCATTCTCTCCTCCTTCGGAGCATTGCAAAATGAAAAATGCAAATTGCAAAATTCAAAGTCTAGCGTGCTCCGTAACTTTTGCACTTTTCAATTTGAACTTTGCATTTTGCATTAAGCCGGGACTCATACCATCACGGCGCCTCCGTCCACGTTGATCGCCTGTCCGGTGATTCCTCCGGTGGACTCCGAGGCCAGCATGACGGCCAGATCGGCCACCTCTTCGGGAGCGATCAGCCGGTTCTGTGGCGTGGCGCTTTTGAAAAGCTTCAGCACCTCTTCCACTTCTTTGCCGGTCTTCTCCGCCATTCGCGCCGCATTGCCGAGCGTGAGCTCGGTCTCGACGTATCCGGGGCAGATCGCGTTGACCGTCACTCCGGTGCGCGCCATTTCGATGGCCAGCGCGCGAGTGAGCCCGAGCAACCCGTGCTTGGAGGCGGTGTAGGCCGCGATGTAGGGGTACGCCACTTTGGCGACGGTCGAGGCGATGTTGATGATCCGGCCCCATTTTGCGGCGATCATCGCAGGCAAAAACACTTTGCAGCAATGATAGGCGCCGGTGAGATTGACTTTGAGCACCTGGTTCCACAGCCGGTCTTCCATCTCCAAAAAGGCCGCCGCGGGCGCCATGCCGGCGTTGTTCACCAGGATCTGTATGCCGCCGAACTCGCCGGCGATCTCGCGGTTGAGCGCGTCAACTTCATCCTTGCGCGTCACATCGCAGCACAGCGGCAGCGCCTTTGCTCCTTTGGCGCGAATCTCTTTAGCCACGGCGTCGAGCGAGGCTTGCGTTCGTCCGGTGATCGCCACCCGACAGCCCTCTGAAGCGAAGGCCAGGGCGATGGCGCGACCGATTCCCCGGCCGCCGCCGGTTACAAGAACATTTTTTTCCCGGAGAGTCGCCACTAATCCTGCCCGCCTTCTTCCCGCCGCTTGCCGTTCGGCTTCTCACTCGCGCTCTTGAGGCGCTCGCTATACTCCTCCAACTTTTTGTCCACCAGACCGTTCACGGAATCGGGCGGATAGCGGCCCGCTCCGTCCCGCTCGCCCGCGGGAACGCCGGTAAGCACTTCAATACCCTCGTCAATGGTGCTTACGGCGTAGATATGAAATTTTCCCTGTGCCGCCGCTTCCACGACATCGCGGCGCAGCATGAGATTTCTCAAATTCGCTTTCGGAACGAGCACTCCCTGATCTCCGGTAAGCCTCTTGAGCCGGCAAACGTCGAAAAAACCTTCGATCTTGCGATTGACGCCGCCGATCGGCTGGATCTCCCCGTTCTGATTCACCGAGCCGGTTACGGCGATATTCTGTTTGAGTGGAAGGCCGGTCAGGCTCGACAATATCGCGTAAAGCTCGGTCGAAGAGGCGCTGTCGCCGTCCACCCCCTCGTAGGACTGCTCGAAGCAGAGGCTTGCGGAGAGGGAAAGCGGCCGCTGCTGCGCGTGTTTCGCGCCAAGATAGCCGCTCAGGATCAACACTCCCTTGTCGTGGGTTTTGCCGCTGAGCTTGGCTTCCCGCTCGATGTTGACGATGCCGTCTCTTCCGAGGAAGGTCCTGGCGGTGATACGCGAGGGTTTGCCGAAGCTGAAATCGCCTAACTGGTAAATTGCCAGCCCGTTCACCTGTCCCACCGCGGCGCCGGTGACATCGACGAGCAAGGTTCCCTGCGCGATCATTTCCCGGATTCGCTCTTCGATCAGGTTGAGCCGGAACGATTTTTCGTCGATCGCTTTTTCGACATGCTTGCCGCTAACCAACTCGCTGCCGTTTTTCTGCGCCCAGTAGTTGGACTCGACCAGCAGATCGACGATGTCGCTAAAGCGCGTGGAGAGTTTCTCCTGGTCCTCGACCAGTCTCGCGCTGTGCTCGATGACCCTCGCGACGCCGCTCGAATCGAAATGGCGCAGCCCCTCGCGCTCGCACGAGGCGCTGATGAAGCAGGCGTAGGCTGTGATGTTTTCCTTGGCGAGATCGATCTCGAAGTTGAAATCGGCCTTCACCTTGAAGGTCTCGCGGAAATCCGGGTCCATCGTCGACAGGGCGTGGTAGAGCATGGGATCGCCGATCATGATGATCTTCGCGTCGGCGGGGATCGGCTCGGGCCGGAGTCCCTGCGGAGCGAGCCAACCAAAAAAGGTCGCCGGCTCCTCGATCCTGAGATCGCGATTTTTGATCACCCGCTTCAGCGCTTCCCAGACGCCCGGATTGGCCAGCACGTCGCGATCGTAGAGGACCAAGTAGCCGCCGTTGGCCCGGCTGATCGAGCCGGCCTTGATCATGGTAAAGTCCGTGACGAATCCTCCCATCATCGGCCGCTTCTCGACCACGCCGAAGAGGTTGTGATAGGTGGGGTTGGTCTCGATCACGATGGGAGGCACTTCCGTGTCGCTGTTGTCCACGAAGACGTTGACCCGGTAGGGGAGAAAGGGATCCGTGGGCGGCTCGATGGGCCCCAGGGCGGCGAACGGCAAGACCGGCGGCGGGATCTCTGTGCCCTTAAAGCGGCTGAGGTTTTTTAGAATGTGGCCGCGCAGGGCCTCCAGGTACGTCAGGACTTTGGGGTAGGCGCGATATTTTTCCGTCAGCTCGCCGAACGGGATGCGCACCAGGTACTCTCCCGCCTTTTGTTCGAGGCTGTCGAGCTGTTCGTTGATCTCGCGCTCGATCCTTTTTCCTTGGCGCAGCGCCTCGTCGACTTTGTCTTCGATCTGCCGGCGGCTCTCCTCCAGCCTCCCTTTCTCTTGCGGGTCGAGGGTAAGATACTCCTCCTCTTGCATGGGTTTGCCGAGTTTGAGGGGGATGAGCGCCATGCCGGAAGGAGAGAGTTTCAGCGCGAAGCCGCCGTGCCTGGCCTCTTCGATCAGCCCTTCCATGATCTGCTGCTGTTGCCGTTGCATCTGCTCGATCAGGGATTGGCGCTGGCGGCCGAACTCATCGCTCTCGAAGGTTTTTTTTGCCTCCCGTTGGAGGTTTTGGATCAACGCCTCCATGTCCCGCCTGAGCACCTTGCCCCAACCCCGGCGGATATTGATCGCTTGTGGCCGGTCCGGATCGATGAAATTGTAGATGTAGCACCAATCCTCGGGAAACGGCGGATCACCTTCCACGGCGCTTTTTTGCGCGGTGAGTTTTTTAAGGAATGCTTTGATAATGCTGGTTTTTCCGGTGCCGGTGAGGCCGGTGACGAAGATATTAAAGCCGGGCTTGTTGACTCCGAGGCCGAACTCGATCGCGCGGATCGCCCGCTCCTGGCCGATAAAATCCTCAAGCGGCGTCATGTCGGCGGTGCAGGAGAAGGGAAGCAGGGCCGGATCGCAACGCCATGCGAGCCTTGCGGCGGGTATCTCGTGAGGATTCATGCGTGTTCCTTGCCGGGTTACTGGGGCAAAGCATAGGGCCTATGCAACGCTAGGTCAACCGCCACCGTATTGCTACCCCGAACAACACGCTCTATAATCCAACCCATGCTTCGCCGTGCTCAGCTTCTTCTGCTCATGTTCCTGGTTGCCGGATGCGGCTCGTACTTCAGGCCCAAAAATCCCGATGCGCCGCGGATCCAGGAAGATGAAGAAGTTCGGATGGGCCGCCAGTTTCGCCGGGAAATCAAGCAGCATCTCAAGCTGCTGAACCAGCCGGAGGTGGAGCGGTACGTCGATCAAGTGGGGCGCCGTGTGCTGTCGGCGATGGGGTCGCTGCCGTTTGACTACCGCTTCTTCGTCGTGGAGGAAAATCAACTGAATGCCTTCGCGGTGCCGGGCGGCTCGGTCTATTTGTATACCGGCCTGATCGACAGGGCGAAAAGCACCGGCGAACTTGCGGGAGTCATGGGCCACGAAATCATTCACATCAAGGACAAGCACATGGCGCGCCTTTCCGGACCAGATCCGCTGAGCCTTTTGGCCCTGGTGGCGATGATTCTTGCCCGAGGAGGCGCCGGCGCGCAGGCGGCGGGCGCGATCGCGCAAGGAATTTCGGCGACGCGCCAGTTTGCTTACACGCGGCAGTTGGAATTAGAGGCCGATACGCTCGGCGTGCGATACATGGCGCAGGCGGGCTACGATCCGGCGGCCGCAGTGAGCTTCCTCAAGACGATGGATCAGGAAAGGTTCCTGAATCCCATTCAAGTGCCTGCCTACCTTCTGACGCACCCTTTGACTCCGGAGCGCGTGGCCAATATGGAGCGGGTCGTGCGCTCCCTGAATGTCGATCGGCCTAGAGTAGACGGAGCTGATCCGCTCAAGAGGATTCAGGTGCTTATCCACCTGGAGCGAAACGAGGGGGAGGCGGTAATCGCCGAATATGGGAAGATGGTCAAACAGTCTCCCGAAAACGCCGAGGCGCGCCACCTTCTGGCGATCGCTCAACAACATGGGGGCCGGACGGCGCCGGCGCGTGAAAACTACGAAAAAGCAAGGGCGCTCGACCCGAAAAGGCCGGGGCTGGATCGCGACCTGGGAAGACTGTACACCCAGAGCGGGGAGTTTAACCTTGCTCACCAGGTCTTGGAGCGCGCCATGCGGGCCGAGCCCAGGGAACCTCTTACCTTTCTCTATTTGGGAGAGCTCTACGAGAAGGAAGCAAACCTGCGCGAGGCGGCAAGCGCCTACCTGGGCGCGCTCAATCTTGCGCCGCTGTGGCCGCTGCCGCCCTATCGCGTTGGAGTCGCTTACGGCAAGATGGGCCGGCTCGGCGACGCCCATTACTACCTCGGCCGTTCCAACTTTCTTCAGGACGAAGATGAGCGAGCGATCGCCGACTTTGAGCGATCTATCAAAGCGTTCGGCCCGAACTCCCCGCGAACGCAGTTGGTCAGGGAAGAGCTGGAGATGCTGAAGGCCAGAAGGAGATAGAGTTAGTCCGCGGCGACTTGAGGGGAAAAAGTGTAGACCTTGCCTCTCACCGGCCTGGCAAGCTTTTGCTCCCGCTTCAACAAAAATTCCCGCATGTAGTCCGGATCGAATCCCAACAAACCGCAAATATTATTGAAGGAAAAAAGCCAACCCGTGCCTTGGTCCTCGATCCACTCCAGGGCGTTTTGATAAAGCTCTCTGCCAGCGCTGCTTCTGGCGTTCCGATACTTCTCCAGGCACTCCACGGCGTCCTTCATGATGGCGATCATCAGCCGCTTCTCCCCTTCGAGCTGGCGAGAGAGGCCGCGATTGCCCCAGAATTGGGACGGGAAACAGGTATCCGGCTCCAGGATTCGCGCTAAGAAATCGTCGTACATATACTGCTACTGCCCTTTTTTGAATGACTGAGAGTCTATTCATATATCACGGATTTGGGGCGATTTCAACGCTATTCTGCCCCCGCTGGTCAGAAATGTACAGCTCGTTAAAACCGTCAGTGATTTCAATGGGTTATGAGTTTAAAGCCCATCCATGAGGCCTGCCAGCCTGGCCTTGGCCACGTAGTGGTCCCAGACCTTTTGGATAACCGACTGTTTTCGCCGCCCTTTGCCTACACGGGCCACCTCGTCGTCGGTATAAAAACGGACAGGGCCTAGGGTCGAAGCCCAACAGAGCCTTGCCGCGCTTTCCTCCAGATCGATGCAGGCGGCGACGGTCCATTCGATTGACTGCCCCGCCACAATCGAGCCGTGACCGCGCAGGATCGCGGCATCGCCGGCCCCCAGCGTTCGAGCGACGGCGTCTCCCTGTTCATTGGTGTGAATCAGCGCCGGGTCTTGATAGACCGGGATCGCCCCCGGACCGAAAAGGGTGCCGGGATTCGAGGCGGGGATCAACGGCCGGTCCGCCATGCTCAACACGACGACCATGCGATTGTGGAGATGGGCAACGCTCTGGACGTCGTTGCGCGCAAGGTAGGTGCGGATGTGCATCGGCAGCTCGGACGGAGGATCCCACTTCCCCTCGATCCGCTTGCCCTCCCGGTCCACCGTCACGATATCGTCGGGCGTGACTTCGCAGCGGCTGACCGGATGGCCGTGAATCAGAAAACGGTCCGTGCCGGGAATTCTGACGCTGATGTGGCCGCTGTAGTCCACCAGCTCCGCAACGAACAGCATCCGGCAGGCCATCGCCAGCTTTCTTTTCAAATCATCGACTTCGGACATGGTGTCTCTCCTCTCGCTTGTGGGGCTTCTATTGAAGTGCTTCGTAAGCGCGCAATTTTTACTATCACAGACTTCCTCGATTTTATAGGTGAGCGGCAGCCCGCTTGCTCCCCCGGGCGATAAATGATTATTTGGCTCACTGCCCCAAGGAGTTTCTATGGCCGGCAATAGCGCTGAAGGTGTTCAGTGGGACTTGAGCGATCTCTTTTCCGCGCACGATGACCCGCGGATCGAAGCCGCGCTGAACGATTGTCGCGCTCGGGCGGAGAAATTCGCCGCGCGCTTTCGCGGGGAAATACTACTGCCGGCAGGGCCCGATCCTCAGGCGCTTCTCGCCGCCCTTCCAGAGCTGGAAGAGATTTACGACACGATCAGCCGAGTGAGCAGCTACGCGAGCCTGCTTTATTCGGCGGATACTCTCAAGCCGGAGTATCAGGATCTGGAACAGCGCGTCGAGCAGAGAACGACAGAGATCCACAACCTGCTGCTGTTCTTCGAACTTGAGTGGCTGGCGCTCGAAAGCGAAGCGGCGGAGCGCCTCATTGCCCATCCCGCGTTAAGACACTACGGCCACTATCTCCGGCAACTACGCCGCTACCGCCCCCATCGCCTCTCTGAGTCGGAAGAGAGGATCGTCAACGAAAAGGACAACACGGGAAAGAACGCCTTCGCCCGGCTCTTTTCCGAGATTACCTCCGGCCTCGCGTTTCCGTTCGAGCAGGAGGGGAAAGTGGAAGAGTTGGGGCTGAGCGAGCTGCTCGCGCTGCTCCATCGGCCCGACCGCGAGCTGAGAAAGCGAGCGTGGGAGACGATCTTCCGCGGCCTCTCGCAACACGGCCAGGTGCTGACTTTCGTCTATGACACGCTGATTCAGGATCACCTGACGATGGATCGCCTCAGACACTATTCCGGCCCGATGATCGAGCGCCACCTCGCCAACGAAATCGACGCCGAAGCCGTGGATCAAATGATGAAGGTCACGGAGGAGAACTACGGGATCGCGCACGACTATTTCAAACTGAAGGCGAGACTGCTCGGTCTGCCGCAAATCTCGCTCTACGACCAGTACGCGCCCGTGGGAAGACAGCTGCCGCCGTTTACGTTTGCCGAGACGGAACGCGTGGTTCTGGAAGCTTTCGAGGCTTTCGCGCCGGTTTTTCGCACCATCGCCGCCGAGTTTTTCGCTAAACGCTGGATCGACGCGGAGATCCGCAAGGGAAAACGGGGCGGCGCCTTCTGCGCCTCTCCGTCGCCCCGGCTCCATCCCTACATCCTCTGCAACTACACCGACAACTTGCGGGATGCCATGACCGTAGCCCACGAATTGGGGCACGGATTGCACGGCTCGCTCAGCCGCAAGCAGAGCTTTTTGAATTACGACACGCCGCTCACGACCGCGGAGACGGCGTCGATCTTCGGCGAGATGCTGGTCTTCGATTATCTTGTCGGGCGCCAAACCGACGCTCAGGTCCAGATCGCGCTCATCGCCGGAAAAATCGAAGACGCCTTCGCCACGGTCTATCGCCAGAACGTGCTCACGCGCTTCGAGCAGTTGGTTTTCGCGGCGAGGCGGGAGAAACGACTTACGCCGGAGATGGTGGGAAGCTCGTGGATGGAAGCGAACGGAAAATACTACGGCGACGCGGTTGAGATGCCCGAGCCTTACCACTGGGGCTGGTCCTATATTCCCCACTTCATCCATAGTCGCTTTTATTGCTACAGCTACGTTTTCGGCCAGCTTCTGGTGTTGTCGCTCTATCGGATGTACCGGGAGCAGGGAAAAAGTTTTGTCCCCAAGTATCTCGCTCTGCTCGAGGCCGGCGGCTCGGACACTCCTGAGGCTCTGCTCAAGCCCCTAGGCGTGAACGTTCGCGATCCAAAGTTCTGGCAAAAAGGATTCGACGAGGTCTGCGGTTTGATCGACAGGCTTGAAAAATTGGTCAAACAAATGCCACCTGAGGGCTGAGAAAATGTCGAGGTTCGCCCGGAAGGTTCCCGAAAATTGACAGAAGAGTGCCTCATCGGGTACGCTCCAACTAAACAAGGGATTTTCTATGATGTAGAGTTGAGGGTGGAGGCGAAAGTCGCGCCCATACAAAACAGGCCTGGCTATTCCTAGCGGGCGGAAGGGTCGTTGCAATCCTAATTATGCGGTTCCTCCAGAGTCACAACCAGTGGATGAGGGTGACGAGGGAGAACTCGGAGGGAGAGTTCCCTGTCGAGTTGCCGGATCGCTACTTGATCCGGAGGAGAGGGGAAGTCCAGGAACTGATCTGCAGTGAGTCGCCCACCATCACCGTGCGGATCGAGCGTGGCACGACAGTACCCGCCGGCGCTGTTCGTAAAGCGTCGCCGGGCAGCATCTATCTCGACGGCGCAGCCGAAGGGGGACCGTTCCTCGACGTCGAAAAGGCAGTTTTCAACCTGGATCACCACGAAGGCTGTGTACGCTCTTTTACTCTCGCCACCTGCGAGCAGGCCATGGTGGTGGTCCGTAAGGGCCTGGATCTCCAGAAGAGAGATTGGACGATCTACGCCAACGATCCCGATCTCGATACCGTTCTTGCTGTCTGGGTGCTCCTCAATCATGTGCGCTTGAACGAGGTCGACCCTGAAATCCGTAGCAGAGTCATGCCGCTCGTGCGCCTTCAGGGCGTTATCGATGCACACGGACTGGAGATGCAGGAGCTTTGCGGGTTGCCTCCCGAGCTGCAAGAAGCGCTCTTCGCGGCGCTAGAGCGGCTGCGGAGCAAGGAAGTCGCCCTGAAGAAGGGCGGGAAATGGCAGGAGATCGACTTCCTCCAATACACCGCCGATCTCTTGCGGACTATCGATGCGATCGTCTATTCCTCGCGTCACTTCGAAGGGGTCGTCGACATCGAGGAACTGTCCCGCGCCGACCTCGGAGAGGACCGGCTGGCAATAGTCTGCCGGGGCGAGGGTGGGATCTACGAAGTGGAAGCATATCTCCGTCGGCTGCACGGCAAGCGCCTCGCCGCCATCATCCTGCAACAGGATCCCGGCACCTATACCGTGCGCCAAGTCGATGCGTTCCTTCCGGCCACGCTCGACAGCGCTTATGAATGGCTCAACCTGATCGATCCGGCAGCGGGGAGCCGCCACTCCGGTAATCGCTGGGGCGGCTCGGGGGAGATCGGAGGCTCGCCGCGGGCGACGGGGACGGCACTGACACCACAGCAAATCGCCGATACCCTTGCCCGGGCGTATCGTAGGCCAACCGCGCTTCAGCGCCTGGCTGCCGTTGGTCTTGGGCTGTTGGGAAGCTGTGGGGTCATAATCGTAGCGATGGTGCTCACGTACTTCGTGGGCTGGCATCGCGATCCGCTCGGGTCGATCGAAAGCTACTTCAAGAATCATGCGGGGAGTTATGCGAGCGCGCTCATCTTATTCACGGCGGTGCTTGGCCTTGCTGTCCTCAGGCGTCGGCCAAAACTTTTCGGGCTGTGTGTTCCGGCTGGATTCGATTGGCTGTTTCTGTTTCCCGGAGCGGTGCTCGGAGGGCTGGGCGGAGGCGCCTGGATCTTTGCGGCCCCAATCATTAGCTCTCAGGTCTCCCTCAAGCATCGGTGGAGCGAGCTCGCCATCGCGATCGGCTTTCCGATTGCGGCCGAAGTGCTGTTTCGCGGGTTGGTGCACGGCACGCTCGCCCAGCGCTTCCCGATCCAGCACCCCGAGGGCCGCTGGTTTCTCTCCTGGCCGGTGATCATCTCAAGTTTGCTTTATGCGTCGTGGTCTCTGGTGCCCTTTCTTCCCTTTTCGTCCCCTGTTGTAAGCCTGACCTTTGCGGCAGCTCTTTTATTTGGAATCAGCTCCGGCATGGCTCGTGAGCGTTCGGAGAGCCTGTTGCCGTGCCTGATTCTGCACTGGTCCTGCCTGGCGATAGTCGCGATCGCATCGTCCTGAAGATGACTCGCTGCTTGCTCTTGATCGTATTCTGTTTGGTTGCGACGGTGCGTTTTGCTCAGGCGCAATCGGTGCGCGGCGCGGAGCGCGTCGAGTTCGACAGCCTGGAACGGAGCGGCGGCCGGCCGATCCGGCTGTTCGGCTGGTTCTTTGCGGCGAAAAAGAATGCATCGGCCAAAACGCCGGCCGTTGTCGCGCTGCACGGCTGCGGCGGGCTGTACGGCCGCGATAAAGATCTGAACTCGCGCCACCGGGCGATGGCCGAGTTGCTCCAGCAAGAAGGCTATCACGCGCTGTTTCCGGACAGCTTCAAGCCGCGCGGCAAAGAGTCGCTCTGCAGCGAGAAAATCGGCACGCGTGACCTCACCAGCTCAAACCGGCGTCTGGACGTTTTAGGCGCGCTCAACTGGATCGTAACGCGGCCGGAGGTGGACGGCAGGCATGTCGCGCTGCTCGGCTGGTCGCACGGCGGCAGCACGGTCCTATCCGTAAACAACCGGCAATTGTCGGAGGTGGCCGCGCACGCGGTCAAGCCGCGCGCGGCGATTGCGTTCTATCCTGGTTGCACCGCTTATTTGAACGCGCGCGGAGGCTACCGTCCGAATGCGCCGTTGCTGCTGATGATCGGCGAGAAGGACGACTGGACGCCGCCTAAGCCGTGTATCGCGCTGCACGAAAAAGTGGGCAAGCAATACCCGGACGATATCTTCGAGCTGCGCGTCTACCCCGACAGCTACCACGACTTCGACGCCCCGAACGCGCCGCTCCGGGTGCGCAAAGACGTGCCGAACGGCGTTCACCCCGGCCAGGGCGTGACGACCGGCTCGAATCCGGCCGCGCGCAAACTGGCGTACGCGGAGATGCTGGAGTTTTTGCGGCAAAGAATAGGGGAGAAAGATTAAGCTCCGACCGGAACGGCCTCACCCGAGGGTTTGGGACTGTACAGCCTTTTCGCAATCGATCTCAGAGTGGCCGACAGGGACACGAGCAGAGCAGTGGTTATCAAAAAGCCAACAAGGGCCTTGTCGGTCTGATACGTCGCGCTTGCTGCTATCATCATAAAACCAAGTCCTTGTACAAATTGTTCCTTGCCTGTCGCGTCTAAGCGATTCGCATTGCCTGCTATCTCGAATGATTGGCTAAGTCCAAGGTTCCGAGTCCGCACAACAAAATCTTTGAACGTTTGGGCAAGCCACGTTTGCGGTGTTACTGCGTTTAGATCCAGCAGCATCAAATGTCCCGAAAGGAACCCGAGATTCTGGAAACCCGAGATGCCTTCAAATAGTCTACTTCATCCTAAACGCGGGCGGTACCACCTCGTCCACGCTCATCCCAGTCCAGTGCCATTTGGGGACGCTGTCCCAGACCTGTTCGCCTTTGGTTTGGACTTTTTCCAGCAACTCTTGTTCGTTGAGGCGGAGGTACTTGCCACCGTCAACGAGAATCTCACCGTCGACGATCACGGTCCGCACGTCGCGGCTGACGGCGGTTTCAACCAGCGCTTTGATCGGGTCGTGGACGGCGCCGAAGGCGATGTCTTTGAGATTGATGATCGCGATGTCGGCCTTCGCGCCTT
>MGSS01000076.1 GCA_001798595.1 Deltaproteobacteria bacterium RIFCSPLOWO2_12_FULL_60_19
CATGATGCTCTCCACCACGCCGATTGAAGCCAATATCTACCGCGCGGTCCGCGCCATGGTCCCGTCGGTGAAAGCGGTGCGCGTGCCGGCCCCTTTTACCTGCTATGTTTCCATCGAACAGCGCGCCCCCGGCCAGGGCAAAAACGCGATCCTCGCGGTCCTCGGCGCCGATCTCTACATGAAGCGGGTCGTCGTCGTCGACCACGACGTGGATATCTTCACCGATCGGGCGGTGAATTGGGCCATCGCCACGCGCTGCCAGCCGGCCCGTGACATCACAATCGTCACGAACGCGCGCGGCTCGGATCTCGACCCTTCGACGAGGGAGGACGGCTACACGGGCAAATGGGGAGTGGACGCCACAGCCAAACCTTCACTCGAAGCCTACACCCCGCGCCATCGGATCCCGAAAGAGGTCTGGCAGCGACTCAACCTCAAAGACCTGTCCTGAGCTTGTCGAAGGATTCCTTCTCGTAAAGCCGTGCAAGAAAATTTTGTCCGCCACATCGAAGCCAACGCCCGCCGATTCGCGGCAAAGGCGGCGCTCGTTTGGGACAGCGGGAGTCTGACATGGTCGGAGCTCGACGGCCTCGCCTCGGGTCTTGCGCGCGAGCTTTCGAGACAGGGCGTGAGGCCGGGAGACCGGGTTGCGATTGTGATTCCAAACCGGGCGGAGTTTGTTATCGCCTTTTTGGCGGTTCTCAAACTCGACGCCACGGCGGCGCCTTTGAATCCGCTGCTCAGTAGAGAGGATCTCACAGCGTCCACCGACGATCTCAAACCCAAACTGATCGTGAGCGACGTCAAAGCTCAGCCCGGCGCGTGGGAGACCCCGGATCATGCCGGTGCGCCCGCGTTGATTCTCTACACTTCGGGAAGCACCGGACGGCCGAAAGGATCGGTTTTCAGCCACAACGCGTTGACCTTTGCCAATCGATCTTGGGCGGAGCCGGTCATGGCGCTCACGCCTGAGGATCGGGTTTTGGTGGCGGTTCCCCTGGCCCATTCCCTCGGGCTCAACGGCGGGCTGCTCGCGCCGCTGTTATCGGGCGCGACGATTAGTTTGGTCGAGCGCTTCAGCCCTAAGGCCGTCTTCGATGCGATCCGGAGAGATCGCGTGACGGTCTTGCCCGCCGTCCCTACGGTCTTTCGACGCTTGCTCAACTCTCCCGTGTTTGCCGCGGCCGACTTCTCCAGCCTGCGTCTCGCGGTCTCGGGCGCGGCGCCCTGCCCGTGGGAGCTGGCGGTGGAGTGGCGTGAAAAAACCTCGACCCGGATCGTGCGCGGCTACGGCATGACGGAGCTGTTCCGCCCGATCTCGTACCGGGCCGACGACCCGACCGACATTCCCGATGCCGTCGGAAGAGCGGTGCCGGGCGTCGATATCCGGCTCGATGAAAACGGCGACGCCGACAGCCGCGAACTGCTGATCCGATCTCCCGCGGCGATGGAGGGTTACCTCGGCGATCCGGAGGAGACCCGGGCCGTGATGGTCGATGGTTGGTTTAAGACCGGCGATCTCGCCGAGGTTTCTCCGCAGGGCTACGTCCGGATCGTCGGGAGAAAGCGGGAGAGAATCCTGCGCGGCGGTTATTCGATTTTTCCGCAGGAGATCGAAGCGGTTTTGCTTTCCCATCCGGCGGTTGCGGAAGCGGCGGTGGTTGGGGTATCCAGTGAGGACCTGGGAGAGGAGGTCGCGGCCTTCGTGAGTCTCAAGCCGGCGGCAAAAATCACCGCGGAGGAGTTGCTCGATCACTGCAAGGAGCGGCTCGCGCGCTACAAATATCCCCGGCGGATCACGGTCGTAAAGGAATTTCCCCGGGGCGCAGCCGGGAAAGTCCTTAAGTCCGAGCTGGCAAAGGGATGAGGATACTCGCGGAAGGAGAGAGGCGATGATCGACTTATACACCTGGACGACGCCCAACGGCCGCAAGGTTTCGATTATGCTCGAAGAGATCGGTCTGCCGTACGAAGTCCATCCGGTGAGTCTCGGCAAGGACGAACAGTTTAAGCCGGAATTTCTGGCGCTCAACCCGAACAATAAGATCCCGGCGATCGTTGATCGCGAGGGACCGGGCGGAAAACCCTATAGTCTCTTTGAATCCGGCGCGATTCTGATGTACCTCGCCGAGAAGACGGGCAAGCTGATGCCGAAGGAGACCGCGGCGCGCTATCAGGTGATCCAGTGGCTGATGTTTCAGATGGGCGGCGTCGGTCCGATGTTCGGCCAGGCGCACTACTTCCTCCGCCACTGCCCTGAAAACGAGCCGTTCGGGCGCGAGCGCTTCGCCAAGGAAGTCGCGCGGCTCTACCGCGTGATGGACAGGCGGCTGGGCGAGAGTCAATTCCTGGCCGGAGACTACTCCATCGCCGATATCGCCACTTACCCCTGGGTCTCGCGCTACGAGATGCACCGCACCAAGCTGGAAGATTTTCCCAACGTCAGACGGTGGTTCGACGCTCTTAGCGCGCGGCCGGCGGTGCAGCGCGGTATGGCCGTTCCCACCGCGTAAGCGTCCAAACCCGTTGGCCATGAGAGACGAGCAAGAGACATATCTATTCTCCTCTGATTATCTTAAAGATTTCTCCGCCAAAGTGTTCGCCTATTTCGGCGTGCCGTCCGCCGATGCCCGGCAGGCGGCGGATGTGCTCGCCAAAAGCGATCTACGCGGGATCGACTCGCACGGCGTGGCGCGGTTGCACACCTACTTCGACATGCTCGCGCTCGGCAAAATCAACCCCAAGCCGAAGATCACAATCATCCGCGAAAAGCTGAGCGTGGCCTCGGTCGACGGCGACAACGGCCTGGGGCTGGTCGTCGGGCCCAAGGCGAATGAGATCGCCATGGAAAAAGCGGAGCAGTACGGCTCGGGCTGGGTGAGCGTCTGCCATACCAACCATTTCGGCATCGCCGGCTACTATCCGCTGAAGGCGCTGGAGAGAGATTTGATCGGCTGGGCGATGACCAACACGACGAAGCTGGTGGCCCCGCTGTGGGGAGCGGAGAGAATGCTCGGAACGAACCCCATCGCTATCGCCTTTCCCGGCTACAAGGAGCCGCCGATCGTCATCGACATGGCCACCAGCGCCGTCGCCTACGGAAAGATCGAGATGGCTCTGCGGAAAAAGGAAAAAATACCGCGAGGCTGGATTGTCGACAAAGAGGGGCGCATGACGACCGAGCCGCAGGACATGATCGACGGCGGCGCGCAGCTGCCGCTTGGCTCGGAGAGAGAGTTGGGCGGACACAAGGGCTACGCGCTTGCCGCGATGGTCGATATTATGTGCTGCGTGCTGAGCGGCGCCAACTGGGGTCCCTTCGCGCCGCCTTTCGCTCTCAGGCAGGAGATCCCGACGCGCAGCGTCGGCAAAGGCATCGGCCACCTCTTCGGCGCGATGCGGATCGACGGCTTCATCGACAAAGACGAGTTTAAAAAGCAGATCGACGAATGGATTCGCGTCTTCAGAAAGACCAGGCCCGCCCCCGGCACCAACGGCCCGCTGATCCCCGGCGATCCGGAACGGGAAGCAGAGGCGATCCGCGGCAAAGAGGGTATCCCCCTGCTCAAGCCCGTGGTCGATGAACTGCTCGACATTTCAAAAAAGACGGGCATCCCGTTTGAGATCCGGTAAGAGTGTCTCCCGCAAAGCCGCAAAGCGCGCCAAGTACGGTAATTTTCGACCGTGGTCGAAAATACTCACGGCGATTTTCGACCCTGATCTAAAATGCTCAGACGCCCGCGGAGCTGCGGACTGGTGGAATCAGGAGTTGCCGGAGCCACGCGCGCACCGATCCTTAAGAGCCGACAGCAGACTTGAGCCTTCTTTCTCCTGACCTTATCGCCTGCATTAAAACCGCTTGCCAGATTCCCCGCAAATCGCGTAGAATCCTTGGAAATCACGTTTTTAACATCATCAACTCCCGGAGTTTGAGTAATGGCCCGGAATAAGAAGAACGACCCGAAGAAGACAAACAACGGGGCGAATGTAGGCTACGAAGCTGAGCTTTGGCGGATGGCGGACGCGCTGCGTGGCGGCATGGACGCCGCCGAGTATAAGCACGTCGTTCTTGGGCTGATCTTCCTCAAGTACATCTCGGATGCTTTCGAAGAGCAGCACGCAAAGCTGGTAGCGGAGCGCGGGAAAGGCGCAGACCCGGAAGACCCCGACGAATACCGCGCGCTGAGCATCTTCTGGGTGCCGCCTGAGGCGCGCTGGTCTCATCTCAAAGCGCAGGCC
The DNA here is from genome assembly GCA_001798595.1 of Deltaproteobacteria bacterium RIFCSPLOWO2_12_FULL_60_19. GTDB lineage: Bacteria > Desulfobacterota > Binatia > UBA9968 > UBA9968 > 2-12-FULL-60-19. The sequence continues at coordinate 4,240 of MGSS01000076.1, forward strand.
AAGCAGTCCACGATCGGCGAGCTTGTCGATACCGCAATGACAGGCATCGAACGCGATAACCCGTCGCTGAAGGGCGTGTTGCCAAAGGACTATGCGCGCCCCGGCTTGGATAAGCAACGCCTCGGACAGCTCATCGACATGATCAGCAATGTCCGAGTTGGAGATACCGAGAGCCGCTCCAAGGACACGCTCGGGCGCATCTACGAGTACTTTCTTTCGCAATTCGCCAGCGCCGAGGGTAAGAAGGGCGGCGAGTTCTACACGCCGCGCTCGGTCGTCAAGTTGCTCGTCGAGATGCTGGAGCCATACAACGGCCGTGTTTACGATCCGTGTTGCGGCTCGTCCGGCATGTTCGTTCAGTCGATCGAGTTCATCAACGCGCACGCGAGCGGCAACGGCAACCCTTCGACAAGCTCAGCGCAGGCTCGCAAGGCGAAACCCGACATCAGCATCTACGGGCAAGAATCGAATTACACGACGTGGCGATTGGCCAAGATGAACTTGGCCATCCGTGGTATCGACGGTCAGATCGGCCACGGCGATACTTTTCACAACGACCGTCATCCCGACCTCAAAGCCGATTTCATTCTCGCCAACCCACCGTTCAACGTGAGCGACTGGCGTGGCGAGCTTCTGCGCGACGACAAGCGCTGGCAGTTCGGGAAGCCTCCCGCCGGCAACGCCAACTTCGCATGGGTACAGCACATCATCTATCACCTTGCGCCCATGGGGCTTGCCGGCTTCGTCCTCGCCAACGGCTCGATGTCGTCGAACCAATCCGGCGAAGGAGAGATCCGAAAGAATATTATCGAAGCCGATCTCGTGGACTGCATGATCGCGTTACCTGGCCAGCTTTTTTACTCGACGCAGATTCCCGCCTGCCTCTGGTTTCTGGCACGTGACAAGAAAAACCATCGCTTCCGTGACCGGCGCGGCGAGGTGCTTTTCATCGACACACGCAAGCTCGCCGTATTGGTGGACCGCACTCATCGCGAACTTACCGACGACGAAATCGCCCGCATC
>MGSS01000077.1 GCA_001798595.1 Deltaproteobacteria bacterium RIFCSPLOWO2_12_FULL_60_19
ACGCCATATTCGAGATTCCTGGATAGCCCGGCGTCGGTCAGGTTTGCGGAAGTAACGACGGCGTACCTTTCGTCCGCAATGTAAACCTTCGCGTGGACATTCGGGAGGAATCGTATCCTTGTCCGAGGCAAAGCGTCGCACAATCCCGCGAGAGCACCAACATCAGTCGCCCCACTTAGCATGTGGTCTCTCGAGAGATCCGTAAGTAGCAGAATGGGAATATTAGCCGCACCTCTGCCGCGCAGGATCAAAGCAATTCGTTCGCATGGGCTTCGCCCGACAAACGGTGAGCAGATAAACAAAGATTTCGATGCTTGCGAGATCAGACCATCGAAATCGTTGATCCATGGAGATATCAGATGTTTAGGCATGCCTGTCCAACGTGACCGCAGTATCAGACTGCAGCAGACCAGTGTCGATGGCGGCTTTTACTACACGTTCATGTTCTGAGATTTCGTCTGCACCATATCGTGAACGGTACCCCGGTAGGTCGCGCACATCAAACTCGTATGGCGATCCAGGTCCCGCAGTACTGAAAGTCGAGTACCAGAACTCAAGCGGAACATCGGAAAGCTCATCTTTGTAAGCGTGAAAGATTCGCACCCCGCGATGCGTCAGGAACACCTCCGGTTCGATCCATTCCCAAGGCATTGTTGAACTCCTTACCTATTCAACGGTAGACCCCGGAGCACGATCCTCCGGGCGCACCCATTGGCTGCTTTGTTCGGTGCTCTCGTTGCTTCCCCTCGTACTCTCATTAGCTGCGACAGGGCAATGGTAGTTTTCTTTGCCCAACCTTTGAGGATTCCCCCTTATAAACAAGATGTTCGGCACCTTGTTGTTAAAAGGGCAGAGCCGCTGAGAACGGTAACGATTGGCCTTTTCTGTGTGGTCGGTTGTTAAGTGACCGAATACCTCTGCCAGCGGTTGTCCCGGGTCAGCCATAGATGTGATCCTTTCTCCTGTTCCAAGTTGCGGGTATTGTCCGCGGCACGATTCGGGCTGACGTCAGTATAGCCTCGCTGATAGCTCTCTAATAGCGGTGATTCTATTGCGATTGCGGTACGTTAGCAAGATAAATTCGCGGAGCTGTAATCTGCACGAAAAGCCTGGCTGGGGAGATTCAGTCTGAGCAATGTTGTGGAATCAAAGATGTGACCGGATACTGGACCCAACCGTTACTACGCCGCGCGTTCGACCCTCAACTCTTCGATCCGAGATCGGACAGGTCTCATTTTGCCGATCGTTACACAAAAAACAGGCTGCTGCCCTTTGCGTTGCTTTTCTGCCAGTTGCCGGCTCCAACGGTTGAATCTTTCGTCGCCCTCCAACCGCACGCAGACCACTGCGTTGCGCGGGATGCGGTCGGCGAGATGAGGGTGATCCAAAACGTATTTCTCAAACTCAAACGTCAAATCCAGATTTTTCTCGACCATTCTTTCCTCCAACCGAGTCATGGAAATTCTCTATCGGTTCACGAGGAAGACGCCTGCTTGCTCATGATTAAACTCCCGTCGTAATGAACATACGCGACTCGCGGCGGTTTTTCTACCGGTGACTGTTGCCGCAAGTCTTGCGCCCCGGTACAACCGCTTGCACATAGGGCGAGGTTGTCATAAAACTGCCCGCATGAAGATCGGCGTCTTTGACCACATGCAGAAAAACGATCGGCCCGAGTTGTCGTACCGGGACCTCTACGCGCGCCACCTCGACATGGTGCAGTTTCTCGACGAAGCCGGCTTCGACTACTATTTCGTTGCCGAGCACCATTTCGACATGGGCTTCGCTGAGTGCTCCAGTCCTGGCGCCTGGATCGCCGCCGCCTCGCAGAGGACCAAAAGAATTCGTCTCGGGCCGCTCGTCTACGTCCTCCCGCTATGGCATCCGGTCCGCGTCGCCGAGGAAGTCGCGATGCTCGACAACATCACCGGCGGCCGTCTCGAATGCGGCATCGGCAGCGGCATCGGCAAGTACGCCTTCGGCGCTTACGACGCGCCGTGGGACAGCAAGAACGATGTCATGTGGGAAGCGTTCGCAATCATGAAGGGCATGTGGGCCAATCCCCAGTACAGCTACCAGGGCAAGTTTTTCAACGTCCGGCACGCCGAGCTGAACGTCCCGCTGGTCCAGAAGCCTCATCCGCCGCTCTGGATGCCGACGCGCAGCCGCGAGTCGGTCGAAGCGGCGGCCACCGAGGGCATGAGCACCGTTCAGTGGTGCCCGCCGAAAATGGAAGTCGTGCGGGAGATCTTCGACTATTTCCGCGAAGTCCACCGCAAGGTAAAACCCAACGGCAGAGCGCCGCACGTCGCCCTGATGCGCGAAATCTATGTCGGAGAGACGGACAAGCAGGCCTACGAAGAATCCAAGGAGCATTGGATTTACTTCTGGCACCGGGTCGGCGGCGGTAGAGCCTACGGCGCATACGGCAATGAGAACCTGGCGAACATCACGCGCGAAGAGCGAAAAAAAGAACTGCTCGACGTCGACCTCGCCATCAAGGAGGGTTCTTTCATCTGTGGGTCGCCCGACACGGTCATCCGCCAGATCGAGGAGATCGCCTCGCAGGCGGGGGCGGATTGCTTTCTCGGCGAGTTTACCTTTGGCGCCTTGGAACACGACAAGGTGATGAAGTCTTTGAAACGTTTTGCCGACCGGGTGATGCCGGAGCTGAGAAAGTTCGAGATCGACGCGCTCAACTATCCCAACAACGGCTACCGCGTCTGGCTCAAGCCTTCCGCCGCCGGTTGATACTTCCCGTCGCTGTCCTGAGTGATTTTCCCGGCGCTCGTCAGCTCGCCGATCGCGCGGGCGATGGCGCCGAAATCCTCCCTGGGAAACAGTCCAAGGATCTCCGCGAAGAACCTGTGCGACTTTGAGAGGCTGTCGAGGATCTTCTGTTCGACTGAGCCGGCATCCCTTGCCGTGGAGGGGTTAACCATTTGTCGCGCCGATTCAGCCAGCGGCCCTAGATAATCCTTCAGTTGAACTTTTCCCTCGTTGACATAGACGATCCGCTTGTAACGCTCGCGCGGGACGTTTTCCGGAATTGTCGCGTCGATCCCCATCTTCGCGGTCGTCGGGATGCCCTCCGTCGGCGGGAGCGAGGGGTCGAGCGGCTTCGACCTCGCGTTGGGAACGACGATCACGTCGCGATCGGCCTGGACCCGCGTCGCCAGCGCCCACTCGAGGTCGACCGGATCGAAAATGTCGATGTCATCGTCAGTCACGACGACGTGTTTGATGTCGGCGATCGACAGCAGCGCCAAAATGGCGTTTTTACCGTCACCGGGCTGCTTCTTGATCGCGGCGACGATATGCCAGTGGCAGCAGCCGCCGGGCGTTACGTTGATCGCCGTCGCCGTCACGCCCGCCTCGCGCAACACGCGAAACGCCGCCGCTTCGTAGATCGGCGCGCTCATCCAGATATTTTCCCACGGCATATGGAGCGCGTAGTAGATCGGATCGCGCCGGTGCATGATCGCCTTGATCTTTACACGCGGGTTGCGATGCAGGCTTCCCATGAGGCGACTGATCTCGGAAAACGGGCCCTCCGGCTGAACCCAGCCCTCGGGAAGGATCTCCCCCTCCAGGACGATTTCAGCGTCGGCGATGCACGGGACCGGAATAGTCTCTCCTTCCGCCAGCGCGAGCGGCTTGCGGCGCAGTCCTCCCGCATAAGCCAGCTCGTTCTCGCCCAGCGCGGCTTTGAAGGTCGATGCGATCATTTCGTATGGATGAACGCCGATCGACATGGAGATCGGCAGCGGCTTTTTCTTCTGCAACGCGCGCTCGGCGTAGCGTCTTAGATTGTTCGGCGTTACGATGTCGATGCCGGTGATATTTTTCTCTTTCAGCATGAGACGATACATTCCCGCGTTCATCCCGTACTCGGGGTCCACGGCGATGACCACCGCGCCGGTGATCATCGGCCCGCCGTCCATGACGGAAAATATCGGCACGGGAAGCCGGTACAGATCCACCTTGTTCTTCGTCAGGACGACTTCCTTCACCGGCGCCTGCTTCACAATCCTCGGCTTGATCGGATGGTCCATCGCCGAACGGAGCTTGGCTTCGATCCCGCCGTACTCCACACCCATCCCCAGTGCCAACCGATTTCTCGACTGGAGCAAACCGGAAACGACGGGCATGGAGTAGCCGCGCACGTTGTTGAACAGCAGCGCCTTCTCCGACTGCGGCACGAGCGCGGCGATGTTCCGAAGATCGACCGGCTTGCTTATCTCAGTCAGCTCGTCGTGCTTGCGCAGCGTTTGCAGATAGTCCCTGAAGTTTGCCGCCATGTTTTTCCTCCTGCCACGGCCACCATAATAAGGGGGAGTTGCAGTGTCAACGTGCCAAGAAGAACCGTGCGCGGCCTGCCAATCCCTTCGCTTCGGTGCCTCCTCGTCGGGAAGTCTTGGCTGCTCGCTTCGGGCAGCATCGAAACTCGCCCGCCGAAAAACGTGGCGGGCTCAAACAGTCGATGCTGCTGATCCTCAGCTTCGCAGAGACTTCCAACGACTCGGAGTCAATCTTCGCTCAGGAACCGACAGGTCGCGCACGGAAAGCCGCCGCCCGGTCGAAGAGCCCGCGCATCCGATACTGCCGGTCGGATTAAGCAGCTACCCGTTGCGTGGGCTCGGAGAGCGGGCGGTGGCTTTCATCGTTAACTGTGATCGCCAATTCTATGGAATCAGTCCCTTGACAACCCGTTCTCACTTCGAGTACGCAGAGAGTCATGCGCGCATCCTTCGGCCTCACTCTTGCAAACCGCGGCGTTATCATCGGCGCGGTGAAAGCCAGCGACCTGATTCGCATGACGCAACAGGCGGAATCCTCCGGCGCGTTCGACGCGGTCTGGGTCGGGGACAGCCTGCTGGCGAAACCTCGGCTTGAGTCCGTCGCGTTGCTTTCCGCGCTGGCCGCCGTGACGAGCAAAGTGCGTCTCGCCGTCGGCTGTATGGCGACCTTCGTCCATCGCCATCCGGTGCTGTTTGCCCAACAGTGGGCGAGCCTCGACCTGATCTCCAACGGACGGTCATGGCTGTGCGTCTGCCTCGGCGGGCCGAACGAACAGAGCGCGGCGCAGGCGTTGGAACATAAGGTGATGGGCATCGAGGCCAAGGAGCGCCCCGCTCGCCTCGGAGAAGGGATCGTCATCCTGCGCAAGCTGTTCGCGGAGAAAAACACCTCTCACCAGGGCCGCTTCTATCAGTTTGAAAATGTTACGCTGGAGCCCCGGCCCGTGCAGCAGCCCTGCCCCATCTGGATCGCCAGCAACCCAACGGGACTCACGTGGCGCGACGGCGCGAGCGCCGATCAGGCGGTCATCGAGCGCAGCTTCCACCGCGTGGCGCGCTACGCCGACGGCTGGATGACCAACAAGGTCAGCCCCGCACAGTTCCGTCAACAATGGGCTCGCATCCTCGCCATGACCAGCGAGGAAGGACGATCCCCGGCGAAGCTGGGCAACGCCCTCTACCACAACATCAATATCAATGAAGATCGCAGCGCGGCGCTGGTGGAGAGCAAGGCGTTTCTGGATAAGTACTACACCTCGAACTTCAGCGCCGCATTCGTCGAAGGATTCACAACGGCCGGCAGTCCAAAGCATTGCATCGAAGAGTTAAAGGAATACTTTAGCGCCGGCGTGCAGCACGTCACGCTCCGCTTGACCTCGTGGGAGCAGGATTACCAGCTCAAGCGATTTCTCAACGAAGTCGTTCCGGCGTTCGCCTCTTAACCTCCTCATGCTCCTCGGCGTCGATCATATCGTCATCACCGTCCGCGACCTGGACGCGGCGGCAAGAGACTACGCGAAGCTCGGCTTTACCGTCGTGCCCGGAGGCAAACACCCGGTCGGCACGCAGAACGTCCTGATCGCCTTCGCGGACGGCGCCTACATCGAACTGATCGCATTCTATCGGGACAACCCCGAGCACCGCTGGTGGGCGGCTGTGCAGAGGGGCGAAGGGTTTGTCGATTTCTGCATGCAGACCGACGATCTGATCGGCGACACGGCCAAACTCCGCGCCGCCGGCGTGAAGATCGACGATCCCGTTCCGTGGAGCAGGACGCGCCCGGACGGCTATCAACTCAAGTGGCTTTTATCCCTCGCGCGCAACGAGCATCGAGGAGTCGCGCCGTTTTTGATCCAGGACGAGACGCCGAGAGACGAGCGGATTCCGCGGGAGACCGCGCACCGAAACGGGGCGGTCGGCATCGGCGCGATCACCGTCGCCGTCGCAGAGCTCCCGCCGGTGAGCCGTTGGTATCGGAGCGTGTTGGGAGTCGATGGAACGTCCGTGAAGCGCCCGGATATCGAGGCCCACGGGCTGGCTTTTGAAATCGGCCCGCACAAGCTGGAGTTTCTCACATCCGGCGGCAAGAATCCGCTCGCGCGGCGGCTTGAGCAAAACGGCCCCTCCCCTTATGCGGCGACTCTTCGCTCTACCGCGCAAAAGAAGCCGTCATTCGATCCCCGCCTGACCCACGGCGCGATACTATCGTTTGAGTAATTTATCGGCGACGACTCACCGGCAGAGCCCCATGAAGGCGAATACCTTCGCGGCTTCGAAGACGCTCTTCACCGACACGAGATCGTGGTCGGTGTGCTGGAAGCGGATATCCCGCGAGCCGTAGTTGACGGCTTGAATCCCTCTTACATTGAGCAGGCCGGTGTCGTTGGCCGCCGTCGAATAGCTGTATTTCGCCTCGCAGCCGAGCATCGTCTCGACAGCCCGGCTGAGAGCGCGGGCCACGTCGGAGTCCTTCGATACCTCGCTCGGGTACATAAAATCTCTTCTCTGCACTTCGATCTCGAAAGGCTCGATCTTGCCGAGAGCGCTTTCAAGTTCCTTGATCGCAACCGCCGGATCGTCGCCGGGAAGCAGCCTGCGGTCGAAAACGATGCGGCATTCGCTCTGGATCGTGTGCGTCGCCTTGGGAAAGCTCTCGATCGAAGTCGGCGTCAAGGAAACCTTGCCAAGATCGGGATGCGCGCGGTCGGAGGGGTACGGCATGAGAGGCTTAAGTTTTTCCAAAACTTTGACCGCTCCCTCGATCGCGTTGACCCCTTCCCAGGGGCGGCTGCTGTGCGCCTGCTTGCCTCGGACGATCACCAGAATATCCACCCGCCCTTTGTTGCCGAGCTGGATCTCGGGAGGGCCGTCGATGATTCCCCATTCGGCCTCGACCTTGCCATAGCCCAGCGCGTGCGCCAGAGAATCATGCCGCCCCGTCTCGCCCGCCGTGCCGGCGACAAAGTAAAGATCGGCCGGCAATTCAGCCTTGACGCCGGCAACGAGCTTGATCGCGGCCATCATCGCCGCAAGACTCCCCTTCTGCTCACAGGCGCCCCGGCCCCAGACGCATTCGCCTTGAGCGTCATAAGGCTTTCCGTCCACGATCTCACCCGAATAGGGATTCTTCATCGTGCTGGGAGCGGCGTTCATCGCATAGGCAACGAGCAAGAGCCGCTTGCCGCCTCCTTTGCCTGCGAGCCTGACGAGAAGACTTCCCCGGTCATCGATCGCGGGCCGCAGGCCTGCGCTCTCCAGCTCCGGTTTGACGACATCTCTGATGAGAGCAAGAACCTTAGGCTCTTCCTCCAACAGCTCCGTTTGCGGGCTCGCCGTTTGCACGAGCATTACGAGAAGCCTCTTGACCTCCTCGTATTGCAGCGCTTCCTCGATTATTTTCTTGGCCTCTAGTGCTTCCATTGCATTTTGCATTTTGCATTTTTACCTCTCATCCGCCTTCAAAACTCTCCCCAACCTTGCCGATGCGCCGCGCCACGACGATCAGGACCAGGCAGATCACGCTGACGATGACGCCCAGTGAGCACATGGGACCGAGATTCCCATCGACGTAGAAGTGGTACAGCAATGGCCCGATGGGCTCCGCTCCGGGGGAGTAGAGAAAAATCGAAGTGCTGAACTCGCGCAGAAAAATCGTCGCCAGAATAATCCACCCGGCGACGAATCCCGGTCTCATCAAGGGAAGCAAGATCCGGCGAAAGGTCGCGACAAAGCCCGCCCCGCAAGCCTTGGAGGCATCCTCAAGCTCGCCGTGAATCTGAACGATGGTGCTCGTCATCGAGCGCAGGCCATAGGGTAAAAACCGCGTGATATAACCGATGAGCAGAATCCACAGCGACCCGTAGATCGGAAGCGGCACGTAGACGTAGGTCCAGAGCAGGCCGATGGCGAGCGCGGTGCCGGGAAACGCCCACGGGATGAAGGTCAGCGCCTCGATGAGCGATCTTCCCGCCGACTTGGTCTTCGTCGTCATGTAGGCCGTCACGGAAGCCAGCAGCATGCAGAGCGTCGCGCCTCCGACCGCAAGGATGATGCTGTTCTTTAGGGCGCGATATGTGCGGGTGTCGGTCAGATTGGAGCGATAGTGGTCGAGCGTGAGCAGCTCCCAGGTTTTTTCTCCCGGGACGTGCAGATAGCTCACGAACGAAACGTAGAGCAGCACGATGAATGGCAGGACGACGATCAGGATTAGGATCAGCGCCGCGATCGCGGACGCGAGGTAGCGCCACTTGCCAAGATCGATGATCATGGGACGGTAGCCCCGTCCGGTCACCGTCACGTACCGCTCCGTTCTCGACGTCAGCCGGCGGTAAATATAAACGAAAATCATCGTGATCACGAGCAGCGAGACGGCATAAGCCGCGGCGACGTTCTGGTTGGGCGGAAAGGCGCCGATCGCCTCGCGGTAAATTTTCGTGGTGAAGACCTCGATCCGCGCCGGCAGGGCTATGATCGCGGGCGTGTCGAAGCTCTCGATCGCGCGCACGAGGTTGAGCGTGAGCGAGGCGAGCAGAGCGGGTCTAACGATGGGAAGGGTAATGCGCCGCGCGATCTGCAGGTTGGTAGAGCCGGCAACCCGCGCCGACTCTTCGAGCGACGGATCCATGGAATAGAGAGACGCCGAGACGATCAGAAACGCCAGCGGCATCGTGATCAGCGCCTCGACGAAAATCATCCCCGGCATCGAGTAGATATTCAATGGCGCGCTGTCGAGTCCGAAGATTTCCATCAGGACTCGATTGATCAGCCCAGTCCGCGGGCTCAGCAACACCGTCCACGCCACCGCCAGCATCACCGGCGGGAAGATATTGGGAATGATCGCCGTCAGCTCGAACAACCGTCTAAACGGGGCGTTGGTGCGCACGGTGATCCACGCGACGACGGCGGCGAGCGTCGTAGCCAGAACGGAAGAGCCAGTGGCGAAGACAAACGAGTTGAGGAGGAGCTGATAAGTGACCGGGTCGGTGTAGGCGCGAATGTAGTGATGCAGCGTAAAGTTGCCCGGCACGCCCAGCGGCTTGCTGAGGAAACTGCCGTAGAACAGCATGAGCGTCGGCGAGAGGCTGAGATAGGCGATCACCACGCCGACGGCGATCATCACGGCGAGATGCGGCTCCTGGCGCATGGCCCGCATCGGCCATTGGAAAAGGCGCGAAAAAACCGTCGTGCCGTTCATGGAGGCCATTTAGAGAAAGAAGAGAGACCCTTCGCTTGGTTCAGGATGCCAAGCGGTGGTATTTCATTCTGAGCCGAGCGAAGAATCTCTTCGTGACCGAGAAACTTAGTTGCCGAAAAAGATCTGCCGGAACGTGCCGCTCATGAGCTTGTTGAACTCATCCTCCGAAGGATTGTCCATAAATATCATACCGGGCACGACCTTGTCCGCGTCCTTGATCGGGGGGACGATGCCGGGAAGCATCGGGAATTCCCCCTCGTCGGCGGCGGCTTTTTGTCCCTCGGCCGAGCAGACGTATTCGATGTACAGCCGTGCCGCGTTCGGCCGGGCCGTTTTAGCGCTCAGGCTCATGTAGTTCGGATCGGTGAGGTATTTGTCCATCAAGACATAGCCCAGGGGACCCTTGTATTGCTTCAGGTATTTTATATAGGTGATTCCCACCAGCGCCTCGCCTTTGATGATCGCCGGCGCAACCGGCGCCAGGGATTCCATCAGGAGCGGCTTCTGCTTCGCAAGCGCTTTGACATAATCAAGCCATTTGTCGCCCTTGAACTTAGAGAGATTCCATAGAAACTGCGCCGTCGTGGTGTGCCGCGTGGGATCGGGCATGCTGATCTTCCCGGTCCATTTGGGGCTCAACAGATCGTCGAAGGTCTTGGGAGCCTCCGCTGGATTTACGAGGTCCGTGTTGTAAAGAATGCTGATCGGGAGCGCGCGCCACGGCGTGATCAAACCGTCCTTTTCCCTGAACTGGGCCGGGAACTTTTCCGACGACGGCGCGATATACTTCGCAAAGAGCCCTTCGCGTTTCATGATCAGCTGCACGCCACGGTTTCCCTCGACGACGTCGTAGCCCGGCTTGCCGGCGCGAAATTCACTGAGCGCGCGCTCGGCGACCTGAGTGGACGAGCCGCGCCAGTACTCCGCGGTGATGCCGTATTTCTTCTCGAAGCCGGCATGGAGCCGTTTCATCGCCTGCGGGACCTGCGCCCCATACACGATGACTTTCCCTTCCTGTTTGGCCGCTTCCACATTGACGCCCTGCGCCCGGGCCGTGACCGTCAAGCAGAACAACGCCCCGAGGGCGAGCAAACTCACAACCGGCAACGTAATTGTTTTACGCATCTTCAGGTCACCTCCAGTGAGAATTTTAATACTCTATCGGTCCACGCATTCCCGACCTTATTATAGCCGCCGCGCGAGTTCAACCACTCCCCTCCTCATCTCTTGCGTCCCCATCGGCAGAAGAACCGGTAGGTCGAGCCCCCCGTCGATGAACTCGTCCAGTCGCTTGCGGCATTCCGCGGGGGTTCCGGAGATGGAATGGGCGTAAACGACCTCGTCGCTTATAAACTTTTTTGCGCCCTCCCAATCCCTATTCGCAATCGCCGCGGCCAGTCTTTCCTGATCGACCCGGCCGCCGCCCATCCGGATATTCTCGGCGTGGTGCTTATTGCGAAAAATATAGGCCAGGAAACTCTTGCTGGCGTCGATCGCCTCGCGAGCGTTCGACGAGACCGACGTCGTGATGAAACCGGCTACATCGCGTCGCTTAAGAGGCTTCCCGGCTCTCTCCGCGCCGCTCTTTACCTCCGCGACGCACTGCGCGATATATTCCGGCGCGCAACCCGCGGACAGCAGCACGCCGTCGCCGATCTCTCCCGCAAGCCTGAGCATATGGGCTTTCACCGCCGTCATATAGATCGGTATCCCCGCAGCCGGCGTAAAGCCCATCTTGGCCCCGTTGATTTTGAAAATCTCTCCCTGAAATCTCACGGTCTCCCCTCGCAAGAGGCTCCGCAGGATCTCCATGTACTCCCGCATGGTTTTGAGGGGACGGGTGGCCGTGACACCGATCTCGGCCAGAGCCGTGGCGTTGCCAGTGCCGGCGGTCGCCCAAACCCTTCCGGGAGCGAGCTCGTCCATCGTGCAGATCGCCATCGCGGAGACCATCGGATGGCGCGAGTAAGGACTCAGCGGCGCCGGCACGACGGTGATCCGTTTCGTCGTCGCAAGAAACACCGCCGCAGACGTCAGAGAGTCGCGGAAGCACAGATGATCGGACATCCAGATCGAGTGCATCCCCGCTTCGTCCGCCAGGCGCGCAAGCTCCACCATCTCGTTGATCGAATAGAACCCGTCGAAGCATAGTCCCGCTCTCATGACCACGATCCTTTCCGGCCGTTAGAAGCCTTCGTGGAGCAGTGTCCGGAGACGGTCCGGCGCCACCCCGGACAAGCCCATCTTTTCCAACGTCAGCCCTTCGCGCCGATAGTCGGTGCGATTGATTTCCGAGGCGAGCGTGATGAGCGCGTCGATCACGGGGGTCTCGACACCTATGAGCCTCGCGAACTCGGACATCGGCGCCAGGCCGAATCCGACATCTTCGTTGAGGTAGCGATGGTTCAAGGTCGGCGGCGCCTTGATCGTCCGATTGGCCGCGCTCTCCTGCGTCGCCTGGTAGACGGATTGGCTCTGCCGCGCCGCTTCGCTGGTCAGGCCGGCCCGATGAAAAATATCGACGAAGCTAAGAAGCGGAAGCCCCAAGCGTCGCACAATAGCCAGCCGCTCGCGATCGACCGCGCCGATGACGTGGGCGATCGCCGGCGTAATACCGTCGCGATAGAAGTAGAAGTTTCCCCCACCGGCCTCGATCCGCCCCGCGTTGCCCACCATGCCCGCCGGATGCATCATGGCGTTGATATTCGACAGGCCTGTCTCCAGCACATTCGTAGCCGGAGCGATGTTGGGATAGACCTCGCCGATCTCAGGCAAGAGGCGCGCGGTCAACTTCCCCGGAAACGCGGCAAAGCGGATATTCTCCGTGCGACGATAGATTTCGACTTGCGCAGGCCCGATCAAGCGGCAGATGTACGTCAGCGTCACCGTCTCGCATACCTGGACTTTCGCCGCGACCCCCAGGCGGCGCAAGAGCGCCGCAACATGGAGCGACCCGCCCGTGTGACCCGGATTGAGAAAAATAATCTGGCCGTCGCTCAAGCAGCCTGCTAAGTTTGTCGCCTGCGTCTCGTGCGCAACGGCGGGAGCCGCGATCATGATGAGATCGGCCCCCGCCACCGCCTCGCCTGGCTTGTTCGTCACCAGATGCGGTTTGGCAAAATTCTGTTTGCCGGCCTCAGTCAGTTCAATGCCGCCTCTCTTCAGGATCGGCTCAAGCGTTTTCTCGGAGCGCGAGTAGAGCCGGACTTCATAACCCCGCAGCGTCAGGTCCGCCGCCGCCGCGCAGCCGCCGTTGCCCGCGCCTAAAATAGCGATGCTATGAATGCTCACGTTTAGTCCACGCGATAGCGCTTAACCTTCTCCTCATCCAGCTCAACTCCCAGCCCCGGTTTGTCGGACACCACGACCTCGCCGTCCACGTACTCGAAAGCCTCGGTGATGATGTCGTCCGAGTAGTAAACGCCGGCGATTCCACCTCTGCCCTTTCCCTTCGGCGTCGAGACCGGGATCACGCAGGCCAGAGACGCGACAGCGGTGGAAGCGGCGAGATGCACGTTCGCCGCGTTTCCCACGCCCGTCTCCACCGAGCCATTCACGTTGCACTGAAGACCCGCGGCCTCAGCCACGGCCGCAACCTGTTTTGCCTGGTAAAGCCCGCCGGGCTTGGTCGTGTAGATCGAGATGATATCCGCGGCCTTTTTACGGATAATCTCAAGCACATCTTGAGGCGTCCAGGCGCTCTCGTCCGCCATGATCGGAGTTTGCACGCTCTGTGCCACCAGCGCCATCGCGTCGATCCCCTCGACGGGCTGCTCCATATAATGAATCCCGTAATTCTCCATCGCCCTGATCGTTTGCACCGCAACCTTCGGCGTCGGGTAGCCCTGATTCGCGTCGACCGCGAGCCGTAGCTCCGGACCTACGGCATTCCGTATTTCTTTGACCAGCTCTACGTCGCGCTTCGGCGCCTGCCCCCCTTTGAGCTTGATGGTCTTGATCCCCTCGCCCTTGACCTGGACTCCTTCTTCCACCGCCTTCTCAATCTCCATCAAGCCGATGCTGTGCGCCACGGTCACGCGTTGACGGTAACGTCCGCCGAGCAGTCGATACGCGGGCACGCCGAACGCCTTGCCGGCAAGATCGTAGAGCGCCATATCGAGCGCCGCCTTGCAGTAAGGATAGCCCTTGATCGCCTTGTCCATGACGGAATGAAGCAAGGCAATCGCGCACGGGTCCTGGCCGACCAGCGTGGGCGCTAAGATATCGTTGATAATGTGAGTCGTCGTTTGCGGCGTCTCGCCATAGTATTTCATGTGATCGCCGCCCCAGTCTTTCAGCACCGGCGCTTCGCCGAGGCCGACCAGACCTTCGTCCGTGGTCACTTTAACAATCACATAGACGCCGATCGGCGTCGTGAGACTCGACCACTGGTGAACGCGCCGCGTCGGCAGCCTGATGGAGATCGTTTCGATCTTCGAGATCTTCATCGCAATTTACCCGACCCGGAGCAGTTCGTCCGTCGCGGTACAGTCGGAGAGCAGTTCACAGCCGCGCTTTGTCACCACGAGCATATCTTTATTTTGCAACCCCATACGTCCGGGAATGTACACCAGAGGCTCGATCGCCACCACCATCCCCTCTTCCAGAGTCTCGTCGCCGTAGCGGCCGAGATATGGCTCCTCATGGAGAAAGAGGCCGATGCCGTGGCCGACGAAACCGATCGGCTCGAAGCCAAGCGCGCTGAAGCGCGAGAGAAACTTCTGATAAATTTCCTCGCATCGCGCCCCCGGCTTGATCATCCCCAGGACAAGATGCTTGCACTCGATCAGATTTTTCCAGATCCTCTCTTGCTCCGGGGTCGGCCTCTCGACCACGGCCGTGCGGCATACGCCGGCGAGATAGCCGCTTTTCATCCCAAAGATCTCCATGCGGATAAGGTCGCCGCTTCCCAGAGCGCGCCCCGTCGGGCCGACGTTCGGATATTGGCTGCGCTCGCCGGAGGCGACGATCAGCAGCTTGAAGTTCTCCGCCCCTCCAGCGAACAGCCGGCTTACCAAACCTCCCGCAAGCTCCATCTCCGTCATCCCGACGCGCGCGCTTCTCAAAGTCTCGCCGATGGCGCGGTCGGTGATTTTGCTGAGCGGGCGGAGCAGATCGATCTCGGCGCGCGTCTTCACCTGTCGGAGTCTGTGATAAATGGCGTCTCCGGCAACGAAAGAGGCGCTCGGAAGTTTCCGCTGCAGCGTCAGGAAATCCTTCGCCGGGAGATAATCCATTTCGATCCCGAGCCTGGCCCGTGCCGACCCAAGCTCGGTCAGCAGCCCGGCCAGCTTCTCCATCGGGTCGTCGCTGAACTCCCGGTAGATTTTGATCTGGTGGATCTCCGAATGGCTCTTGACGGTCGTTTCTTCCATGTCGATCACGAGCATCGCAACCTGACCGTCGGCAGTCACGACGGCGGCCGCGTGCCGCCAGCGCATGAGCGACTGCGACGGCACGACGACCCCCGTCGTGTACGTTACATTCTCGGGTGAAATCGCAATGAGCGCGTCCAAGCCGGCGGCGGCCATCGCCTTCTTTTGTTTCTCGATGATTTCCGGATTCATAGCCTGCGAGGTGAAGTTAGCCGCTGGTCCATGTCGATGTCAACAGAGCGCGACGAATAAGATTGTTTGTTTCTCCCGGGGCCATTTGGTAGGTTGATGGCGCCCCGTCAGCCATGCCCACACACGAAAAGCTTAAGAAGATTCGCGAGGAACTCCGGCAGAACTTTCTCGAACGGGGCGAGCTGATCGACGGCGCGCTCTGCGCGCTGCTTTCCTCCCAGCACGTGCTGATTATCGGCCCGCCGGGCACCGCCAAGTCGATGCTCGCCGACGAGATCTGCCGCCGCATCGAAGGGGCCGACTACTTTCAATGGCTGCTCACCCGCTTCTCGACGCCTGAAGAGCTTTTCGGGGCCGTCAGCCTCAAGGCGCTGGAGCAGGACGACTACCGCAGGGTCACGGCCCACAAGCTCCCTGAGGCGCACATCGCCTTTCTCGACGAGATCTTCAAGGCCAACTCGTCGATCTTGAACGCCATTCTCGCGCTCATCAACGAGCGTGTATTTCACAACGGCAAGGAAATCGTCCCTGTGCCCCTGCTCACGCTCTTCGGCGCGAGCAACGAGCTGCCCGAGGACGACGAGCTGACCGCGCTCTACGACCGTTTTCTGCTCCGCTTTGTCGTCAACTACATCGCGGAAGACTTCCGTTTTCTCCGCATGCTCGAAGCCGCGGCCCCGGCGGAGCGCACCACGATCACGCTGGACGAGCTGCGTGAAATGCAGAATCAGGCCGTGAGGCTGCGCATCCCCGCCGGGATTTATCGCAGCATCGCCGATATCCGGCGCGAGCTTAAAAAGAAATCCCTGGAGCCGTCGGACCGGCGCTACCGGCAGTGCCTGAGCTTGCTCCAGGCGCACGCATATCTCGCGGGACAGGAGGAAGTGCGGGACAGCGATCTTTTCTTTCTCGAACACGCGCTCTGGCGCGACCCCGGCGAGCAAGTCGAAGTCCGGGCCACGATCCGCGACCTGATCCTCGGCTACGAAGAGGAAGTTAAGGAGCTGCTCTACGAGTCGCGCGAGATTCGCGATTCCGCGCTCCGCCCCTGGGGAACCAGCGACGAGCGCGCCCGCGCGCTGATCGAAGTCCACACCAAGCTCAGAAACATCCTGACGAAGGTTGAGCAGATCGTGGAGAAAGCGAGAGACCTCGGCCGACCGGTTGAGCGGGTCGACGCGGTCAAAGAAGAGATCGAAGGGATACGGAAGCAAATGCTCGAACAATTCTAAAGACGTTAGGCGTAAGGGGTTAGGGGTAATGGCGCCAAAGAAGAAACCAAAATCTCCAAAGAAGCGGACCATTACGCCGCTACCGGCAGACACTTGCTGGATCGAGAGCGACGCCTATGACCGAAGGGCCTTTACTAACCTCCGACGTGAGTCGTCGTCGCTGCGCTCTGCCGAGGAAAGCGGCATAACTTTCCTGCCCCATTTTCCCTCGTTGCTTCAGGATCTGTTCTGCCTCTTGTTCAAGAACAACATCATTTTGCTCGATGAGGCCGATGTCTTGCAGAGCGCGCTGTTTAATCGCACGCTACTCGACGGCCTGCGCCAGGGAAACCTCTATTCCATCTTGCGCGAGATGACCCGGCTCGATGAGGCGAAGGCGGGGCTTTGCACCCTGCTCCTCGCCGAGAGTCTCGTCTCGCTGCTTAAATCGGAGAAGCTCCTGACACGCCGCGACATGCTGGATCTCTGGGATCTCAAGAAACAAGAAGAGGTGTTCGAGGAAAAGCGCCAGGAGCTTACCGAGGCCAAAAGCCTGTCGGACGAGCAAGCCGGCGACAAGGAAAAGCAGCGGACCATAGATCGGGCGAAAGACCGGTTGGAAGGAGAGCTGAACGGCGCCGAAGCCCTGCTGCGGCAAAAGTCCCGGAGACTCGCGGAAGAGTTTCAGCAGAATCAGGCCCCGGCAGCTAACCGTTTTCAGGCCGAGGCGATCAAGGCGGCTCAGAAGCTTGAAGACGCGGCCGAGGAGGCCGAGACCTGGGGCCTCGCCCTCGGCGCCGGCTACCGCTCGCCCGCCGGCCAAAAGATCGAGCTCGGCAAGCGGCTCGCGGGAAACGAGAAGCTCAAAAAGCTCAGCCGGATGCTGGGGCGGATGAAATTTCACGCCCTGGCGCTGCGGAAGAAGATTTTCGAGCGCTCGAGCGAAGAAGTTCTTGAAGTCGAAAGAGGCGACGCGCTCCATCGCTTGCTGCCGCACGAGCTGCTCACCCTCTCCCACCCGCTGCTGCGCAAGGATTTTTACCGCCGCCTCTTGGACCAGGAGCTGCTTCAGTATTCCCTCAGGGGCGTCGAGGAAAAAGGCAAAGGGCCGATGGTCGTATGTCTCGACGGCAGCTCGTCGATGGCCGGCGATAAGGAGGTCTGGTCGAAGGCGGTGACGCTGACGCTCCTCGAGATCGCCCGCCGCCAGCGCAGGCTCTTCCGTTCGATCTGCTTCTCTTCCGGGGACCAGCCTCTTCAGGTCCTCGACATGAATCCGCGAGCGCACTATCAGGTCGAAATGGAAAAAGTCATGGACCTGGCCGAATACTTCCCCGGCGGCGGGACGGACTTTCAAAAGCCGCTGGACGCCGCGATCGAGTGTCTCAAGCAGGCGAAATACAAAAAGGGCGACATCGTCTTTATCACCGACGGCGAGTGCCAGGTGGCGGCGGAATGGGCGGAGAATTTTCGCGACGAAAAGGAGCGGCTGGGATTCTCGCTCTACTCGATCCTCATCGACGTCGGCCCCAGCTCCCTCGGCACGCTGAAAGAATTCAGCGACCGCATCACCACCATCAAGCAGCTCACCGGCCTAAACGTTGATGCCGCCAAAGATATCTTTGTGAAGTTCTAAGAGAGAACGAAGTCGCGCCACCCATGAAACGCGTGTTGATGCCGGTTCTATGGCTGCTCGTTATGGCTCTAGTTACCGGGCCGGCGACGGCCGACGTGGCTGAGCCCGTATCGGCAATCGGTCCTCAGCGGTTACTCGTGGTGGCGGTACGGTTTCCGGGCAGCGAACCAACGTTGTCGCTGGCGCAAGTCAAAGATAAGATCAGCCGCGTCGATCGCTATCTGCGGACAGCTTCTTATGGCAAAGCGTGGCTCGAGCCGAAACTGGCCGGGTGGCACGACATGCCAAGTCGACTCGCCGACTACCAGGTGAGCCCGCATAATTTCAAGGTCGACCGTAGCCGGGTGCGCAGGTTGGTGAGCGAGTCCCTCACTGCGGCCCGGCGCGATGTCGATCTGTCGATTTATCCATTGGTGTGGATCGTGGTCGGCGTCTTCACCGGTCCGGGAAAGGGATACGGCATGATCGGCTATGCCGCCAATCCCGGAATGTTATCCAGCGTGCGCGGAGACAAAGCGCGCCTTGAAACGGTAAGTCTTCCGGGAGGTGGCGCCTACTCGGGAGCGGCGATCGTCAGCGCCGAGAACGCCCACGTCGGGCACGTGGTCCACGACCTGCTGCACGCGCTCGGCGGCGCCAGCGGCGGGAAGCGCGCCGTCCCCGACCTCTATGACTACGAGCTTCAAAGCAATCCAGGCTCTTCGCCGATGCTGCCCGAGACGTTCGCAATCCACGCAGGACCGTGGGATATCATGAGCCAGCATTGGATCGAGCGCAATTTGCCTCCGCCCGCGCCCTCCTCATTCACGCGATTGCAGCTCGGCTGGATCGCCGCCGACCAGACTATTGCAATGAAACCGGGGGAGACGCGTGAAGTCGCGCTGAAACCGCTCGCCTCGGGCGCGGGGCCGCTGGTCGTGCGCATGCCGCTCGATGCCGACCGCTATCTGTTGATCGAGAATCGCCAAAAGACGGGAGGTGACGCGGTGCTCCCCGCCGCTGGCCTGCTAGTGCTCGAAGTCGATACTTCGCAACCGGAGGGAACCGGGATCGTGCGCGTGGCCAACGCGAATCCGAACATAGGCAAATTGTACGGAGCGCCGTTTGTGCCCGGCGCCGGAGAACACCGCGTTTACCGGAACGCACAGGCAGACGTGGCAGTTGCGCCGCTCGCGCTGGAAGCGGACGGCGCCCTGCGCGTGATCGTCACGACACCGGGGCGGATCAAGGATTTCGTCCGCGAAGCCGGGAATTGAGCGGAGGCGTTTAGTTATACCGCCGACTCAAGCAGCTTCTTCAGGTCGTCCTGCCAGTCGCGGTCTTTGTATTCTCCCTCGTCCAAAACCTGGAAACGAAATGTCTCGTCCTGAAAATCTGCCGCGAGTTTCTGCCAGGGGACCTTGTAGCCGACTTTCTCGAAGTAGGTAGCCACCTTCCGTTTGTAATTCGTGTCTTCGTTCCCTTTGAGGTGCTTGCCCTTACTTTCGACCACGACCACGGAAGCGACCGGTTTTTTGCTGTGCCCCTGTTGCACAACGAAGTCCGGATAGATCCTGTTACGTCTGTATCCCTGGATTGAGAAGCACTGCGCGCCGACAAGGTTCCGATACCACCACAGCACTTCGGGATGCCTGTCGAGGTACAGCGCGACGGACTTCTCGTATTCGTTGAGGTCGTCGGCCACGTAATCGAAGAGCGACCGCTGGATTGCCTCGTTGTCGTCATGTATCAGCTTCTTTGTTCCGCGAATCTCAATCTTGGGTGGAATCTCAAACCGTCCTTCCACGCATTCAAGGTAGAAGCCGAGCCGTTTGTTTTTGAATAGAGTCTCAAAAGCCTCTTGCGTTTGGCGGTCTGTCCCGCGCTCGATCAGTCCGACAATCTTCTCCCGCGCCTCAAACTTGACCAGTCCCAACCGGCCGGAAAGCTCCGGTGTGAGTTGAAACAAGCGTTCCGTCGCGCGGCTAACGACCTCCCGTAGCTGCTTCTGACTGAAGTAATCAAACGGCAGGCTGGCTACCAACCAGGCCTTCACCTGTTCGTCGCTCTCCAGGGTGACCGATTCGCGTTCCGCCACACGCTCAAGATCGTCTTGTTCAAGAGTGAGGCGGTAGATGGAATCCTTTGCCGCTTCGAGCGCCGCCGCCATGTTCCAGTCTATTTTGGCGTAATCGAACCGCGTCACGTCAACCTGACTAAGCAAGTGGCGGAAATAGTCGAGGACGTCGTATTTGTCGCCGTGCTTGACGCAAAAGCGGGGCAAATAGATCTTGCCCTCGAACTCCCGATAGTAACGGCTGAATTCCTCCCGAATAGTAGCAACGCGCTTCTGGCCCGCTTTGCCGTCGTCCGTGCTGCGGTCGACGACACTGGCCTCGTCGCCTTCATAACCCTCATGTTCCAGCGCCTTCTTGACCTCACGAGAAATATCCGCCGCCTTTCGGCGCAGACAGAACACATAGCTCTCGTTAAGCTCATCGAACTGCGTCCTCGCCACATAGGGCTGGCGCAGCACACGCCCTACGAGTTGGGTCATACTCTGTTGGCTGCCGGTATTGTTGAGGGAAACCAGGATGTAGGCGAACGGGCAATCCCAGCCCTC
>MGSS01000078.1 GCA_001798595.1 Deltaproteobacteria bacterium RIFCSPLOWO2_12_FULL_60_19
GTCCATCGGATTTGTGTCGGTGTCGAAAATTCCCGAGCATTTGGATGAAGTCGCCGTGGCCGGCGGCCTGCGCGGCGAGCCGATCGATCTCGTCCCTTGCGAGACGATTCCGCTGGAAGTCCCCGCGACGGCGGAGATCGTGCTGGAAGGCGAGATTCCTCCCAACGCGCGCGAGCTGGAGGGACCGTTCGGCGAATACACGGGCTACATGGGACCGGAGGGGGAGCAGCCCTATTTTCTCATTAAGTGTATGACCTTCCGCAACAACCCGATCTATCAGGCCTTCATCAGCCAGCGGCCGCCGTCGGAATCGAGCTGCATACGAGGCATCGGCAGAGAGTGGCCGCTCTACCGCCATTTGAAGTACGGATTGGACCTGCCGATCACCGGCGTGCGGCTCAAGGAAGCGGGCGGCAGCGGCGCCTACGTCGTCGTGTCGATGAAAAAACAATTCGACACTCAGGTGAAACAGGTGGTCCACGGCATCTGGTCGATGCGGATCGGCTACGGAAAATTTACCGTCGTGGTGGACGACGACATCGACATCTGGGACGATTTTGCCGTGGATTGGGCGATGAGCTGGCGCGTCAGGCCGAAGGAAGATCTCCATATCGAAGACAACGTCCAGGCGGTGGGGCTCGACCCCGCCCAGGCGCCGCCGTCCGTGCCCCAGCACGACCCGATCCGCGAAGTCGGCTCGCGCGTGGCGATCGACGCGACCAAGAAGCACGCCTACCCGGCCATCGCTCTTCCGCCTAAAGAGCACCTCGACCGCGTCGCCGCGCAGTGGAAGGAGTACGGGATCGAGGGATAGGAGGCGGTTGAAGACTGCCGGGTCACACGCGCCACGGTTCCACGGTTTCCGGATTCGTTGCCCTGGGATTCTCCCGGTCGAATGCCCAGCGCGTAGGATTGTCCGCAACGTATTGCCGGATACGATTCAAGGATTCCTCGTCGCGGACAACGTGTTCATAATAGTTGCGTTGCCAGACCGGGATACCAGGGGTCCCGCGTAGAGCATTGACGCGTTTGGCGACGGCCGATTTGAATGACCGGACAACGGTCGGAATTGACCCGGCAATCGGTTTCCCGAAACATTCAGGCGACGATTGTAGGGGCACGGCATGCCGTGCCCCTACCACAACGATGCCATGAATATGGTTCGGCATGACCACAAACAGGTCCAATACCGCATGCGGAAAATGTTCCGGGATTTCCGCCCAACATATACGCGCGATTTCTCCGCAAGGGTTCAATCGCATGCCGCCGTCTACAACCTCGCCAAACAACGATTCGCGGTCCCGCGTGCAGATGGTGACAAAATACATTCCCCCCTGCAAATAATCGTACCCGCGAATCCGGATGGACCGTCGATGGTGTTTCTCAGGGTCGTATTTCATGAACCCCATTCATGCAATACTCGAGCCTAGCCATCGGGCGTCACGTTGCTAAGGTTCTCTATCTTTTGCGCCCAAATCCGCCGCGATGTCCCGGAACTGTTCGGGGGCGGCTTCAAGGTCTTCGACGATTTCCTGGGCGAGAACGTCGGGGTCGGGCAGGTTATCGGCGTCTTCGAGACTTTCGTCGCGGAGCCAGAAGATGTCGAGGCTGGCCTTGTCGCGATTGATGAGTTCCGCCCTTTAGCTTTTCCTCTTACCCGTGTTATTATAAGTCATGACCCAAAAGCCGCTGATCGAGACCAACCCTTATCTGAAGGACCCTGTTAAGCGGAAGTCCTTGATGGACGCCTCGGTATCATCCTCGACAGCCATTGAGGGTGTCCGTATCGTTTTCCCCCCACCGCCTGAAACCCAGCCGTCTAGCGAACTGCCTGCCGTCCACGAGCGCCGAGCGTCCTACCGATCACGTCGCTAAAAACTTTCTCCATCGGTTCATAGTCTCGGTCCATCCCCGCTCTTACGGCCGCAAAATACTCCTGCCGTTTACGTCCCTTGATGTTTCCAAAGTCGAGCGGTGGCAATCCCGCCTGCAAGCCCATCAACACCGCCAGGAGGCGTCCCACTCGCCCGTTTCCCTCCCGAAATGGATGGATCAACATGAGTTCCGTGTGAACTAAAGCAATAGCTTTTACGACCGCTGCGCGTGAGGGAAAGCGACACGGCGTGAACTGATGAAGTGGGCCTCTCTCAAATTCGGCCATCAACCTCGGAACTTCTCCAGCCGCAGCGAAAAGAAATTCAGCCTTGGCAAGGTTGACGTTCCGATATCGACCGGCCCAGGCATAAACGGGACCGAGCCAAATCTGATGTATCCTCCGTACATCCGCCTCAGTGAATCGATGATCTTGGTGATAGATCCGGATGCCCTCTTCCGCAGCGCGCCTTAGCTCCCGCGCTTCGATTTGATCCATCTCTCGCTTGCGCGTGATCCCCAGCACGTTCCTGAGGACACGTCCACCGGAGCCTGGCTCAAATTGGGCTTCCACTAGCTTCGAGGCATCGTATCGTCCACTCTTCTTCAACCCATGTCCTCATTCACACGGTCAGCCATTCTTTTTTAGTCTCGACGCCCGGCCTGCCGACGTCACTCGCGATCTCCCGGAATTGTTCGAGGGCGGCTTCGAGGTCGTCCTGAGCGAGACTGAGCGAGTCGAAGGACGACGATTTCCTGGGCGAGAACGTCAGGATCGGGGCGGTTGTCGGAGTCCTCCAGGCTTTCGTCCCGGAGCCAGAAGATGTCGAGGCCCGCCTCGCGGCGGTTAATGAATGACTCTTAGTCGCGAGCGCCCTACCGACCACAGGCGATATAAGAAAGTCGAGCCGTAGAAGTCAGCCCCCCGTTGCACCCGGTGAGGGCGAGCATGACTTCATGGGGATTGTTCGACCTCGCGGATGATATTCTCCAAAAGGCCGGGCCGAACATGAAGCGTTGAGGCGGTGGGCAGAGACCGCAACAGCTTTACAACTTCGTCCTTCGTCTTTTGTTTGCGGCGGATAGCGCGCAGCAACACGCCGATTGTCCCGTGCGCCTCCAGACCAAGATTGCGAGCCGCAAGACGGGCCCCTGTGTCATCAGTCAGCAGCAGACAGCCGGGATGCCCCTGCGCCACCTGCAACGCCTCCCTTTCTCCGCGATGAAGCGCCAGCAACCGGCTCATCACATCGAGTTCAGCGGACAGCGCTTTGTCCGGCGTCACTTTCTGAAAGCGCACCGTGTTATGCATGAACGCGCTTGGCCGGTGCTTCGCAACTTCGTCCCAGACCGCGGACGGAACAAGCACCTGGGGAAAATCCGTCAGCAACTCCACGCACCCCACTTCCTCCAAGTGGATGAGCGGACCGGCATCGCACACGATTGCCGGCGGCGCAGGCTCATTCCCGGCCACGCAGCCCCCAGGCGACGTCCGCCTGTATGAACGATTCGGCCAGCCGCGTGGAGTGCGATTCGAGGTAGCGCCGCAGCGCCTCCGCCAACAGCTCGTCGAAATCGCCTACCCACCCCTGCTCCACAAAGGCGCGCGCCTCCGCGACGAGTTCATTCGGCAGTTCAGCCTGAATTGCAGTTTTCATGGATACACCTCTTTCAATGCCGGAGGCAGATTCCTAATCCGCTCTTCGATGCTTTTCGTACGTTCCCCTTCCGACAAACGCCATCTTATCATCTCCCAAATCCTCTTTCGATAGCGTTTAGATCACCGCTTTTCGGCTCCTACACCCTCCCCGTCTAAGTCCGCCGCGATCTCCCGGAACTGTTCGAGGGCGGCTTCGAGGTCGTCCTGAGCGAGACTGAGCGAGTCGAAGGACGACGATTTCCGGGCGAGAACGTCGGGGTCGGGAAGATTATCGGCGTCTTCGAGGCTTTCGTCGCGGAGCCAGAAGATGTCGAGGCTGGCGTATCCGAGCTTCATTGCCCTTTGCGCACCTTACAAAACCCGATTTCCCCGGCGCATGAATGTCCCCACGTGTAATCCCTTTCCAGGCATCTTTTCTTCGAGCGCCCGTATTTGGTCTTTTCCGAGCTGCCAGATTCCAGTTGCTTCAAACGACGAATCTAACTCAACGAGCAAGCCCTCATCAAAAAGATACCCTGCCTTTCGGCCGAATCTGCCAAGCCTTCCTAAGGGATTTACCTTTTCAGTGCTCCAGGACTTTCTTGTTTTGATTTGGATTCTTCGCCCTTTCTTCGTAACGGCGTCGAAACCATCCGACGGTCGCCAACCCAAGTCCAGTCGCGTACACACTTCCAGTTCGCCGATAAGCCCGCTCAGACACCTGCCGTGCTCTCCTAATTCTCTGGCAACAGCCTTTGCGGCTTCAAGAAGTCGCTTTTGATTTGTCGTCAGCCCCATGCTTCCTCCTACGCCGCCACTTCCCAGCCCAACAACTCCACCTGTTCCAAAACGGTCTGCGTCGCCTTCTCTTGTTTGTCCGGCGGATAACCGTATTTGCGAAGTATCCGCTTGATGATAACCCGGAGCTGAGCGCGCACGTTCTCCCGAAGCGTCCAATCAATTGTCACGTTGCCGCGGACAGCCTTAGTCACCTCCTGCGCGATCGTCCGTAACGTCTCATCGCCCAACACCTTCACGGCGCTATCGTTCGTCTCCAGGGCGTCATAAAAGGCTAGTTCCTCCTCGTTTAGTTTGAGCGCTTCGCCGCGCTCGTTAGCCCTACGCATCTGTTTGGCGAGCGCGATCATCTCCTCGATGACCTGTGCTGCTTCGATGGCTCGATTTTGGTACTTTCGGATCGACTCCTCCAGCATCTCGGCGAAGGACTTAGCCTGGACGACGTTCTTTTTCCGGCGAGTTCGGATTTCTCCCGAGAGAAGTTTTCTCAGCAGCTCGACCGCTAAGTTGCGCTGCGGCATGTCGCGCACCTCGGCGAGAAATTCATCCGACAGGATCGAGATGTCCGGCTTTTGCAGGCCCGCCGCCGCGAAGATATCCACCACGCCTTCGGACACGACCGCGCGCGACACGATCTGCCGGACGGCAATATCCAGCTCCTCCTGGGTTTTGGCCTCGCCGGGAGCGTGCTTGATTAAGACCGCCCGTACAGCCTGAAAGAAGTCAACGTCGTCGCGAATCCGTAATGCCTCCTCGTGCGGCACGGCGAGAGCGAAAGCGCACAAGAGATCCCGCACGGCATCCAGTAGACGTTCTTTCCCGTTCTCCTGCTTCAAAATGTGTTCCTGAGCCGCGGGCAAGATCGCCAAACGCTCTGCCGGCTTGCCCGACCTCCACTTGGACCAG
>MGSS01000079.1:0-984 GCA_001798595.1 Deltaproteobacteria bacterium RIFCSPLOWO2_12_FULL_60_19
CCAACATCTTGGCTGCGTCGGTTGGAGAGACCTTCAAAATTCCAGCGGCTTCGGTAACGGAGATCGTCCCCTTCGTTCGCTGGATCAGCGCCGCCAGCCTTACCCTGTCCAGCCTTCCCAGGCCTGAGATGACTTGCATAGTATATCCTATGTGCCTGAATTCATGGATTGAGTGAAGTATAGCATACAGAGTATACTAAACAAGCTGTTGCTGGATATACTCTGAGCGTGGCAGTTCCCGTAATCGCTGAATTACTGCGCACGGAGTATACTTGCCCGGGCCTTCATGGCATGGAGAGCCGCTCCGCTCAGGATAGACCACGCCGAAAGATAGTCGCCGTAAGGCAGCCCGTCATCTCGTAGCATGTTGCAGTGGTTCCAGAGCATTCGCGCAATCGGCGAACTCATTTACAAACCCCGAGACTTTCCGGCTCACCAGATTCTCGGCGTAAGTGACCCTCACTTGAGCAAAGCGTTCAATGTCTTGAAGGCCCTTTCGCTCACTTCAAGAGTCTTTTGGATTTCTGTCTATCTCCCCGCGTGCCACAAAAGTGGATGCCACCGATCGATCACCAGGCAATATTCGGCAACGCGGATGCCAGGCTCGCTTGTAGCCTAAATGACATAGAAGATCGAGTTGTTTTCTAAACCCTGCGGTGTTAGGAGAACAAGATACGTCTTTGGAGGAACCCTATGCCCCAAAATCTGATCACGTCTGTAAAAAGAGAGATCGACCGGCTTAAAAAGGAGATAGGTCAGCGAACTTCCGAACTGGCCGCTTCAAAGGATGAGCTAATTAAGCACCAAGGGGCCTATCGACTCCTGGCAGGCAGGGACACGAAGGGACAGCGACCGGGAAGAAGGCGTGGCAGGGCCAGAAGAACCACTCCGGTAAATTGGAATGCCATGTTGGATCAGCTTCCCAGCCGTTTCACCGTTGGGGATCTCGCCAAGGAAGCGGGTGCCAGACGAAAATCGTCCGGC
>MGSS01000079.1:1029-10193 GCA_001798595.1 Deltaproteobacteria bacterium RIFCSPLOWO2_12_FULL_60_19
AGGAAGCGGGTGCCAGACGAAAATCGTCCGGCTATGTCCGCCAAGTCGCGGTGAGGTGGGCGAAGCAGGGGAAGACCAAAAGGATTGGGCGAGGAAAATACCAAAAAGTTCCCCAGGGTAAGTTGCGCGCTGCGGCGGCTTCCTAAAGGAACAAATAATAGAGGCTTAGAATAGCTTAGGGGTCACTTTGAGCTATCCCACAGCATGACCTCGAAGCACTGTCTATTTCCCCGCGGCCATAAAAGCCCTGTGGAGTATGGACCGCGACTCCACAGGGCAGGCTCGCTCGTGGCCTCTTGGAGATCCACCGCCTGTCCTGAGTAGGCCCGCGGGGCCATGTCGCTCGTAAGCGCTGCCTTCTCATTGAGCAAGCTGGAAAGCGCCTGCCTTCCAACCCCAAGCGCCTTCGCCGCTTCCGTCACCGTCAACCCAAGCGGTTCAATAGAAGCGTATGGAGACCAAAATTCTCATTGCCGGGACCGGTCCCATCGGCTCGACTTTCGGCTGCCTGCTGAGAAAGGCGGGGTACGATGTCACGCTGCTGGGGCGCGAGTGGCATTTGCGGGCGATCGCCGCCAGGGGGCTGGAGCTGGACGGCCTCTGGGGAACGCATCGTGCGGAGGGGTTCAAGCTTGCCAGCCAAGCGTGCGAACTCGCCGGACCTTACGACCTCATCCTGATCGCGGTCAAAGCCTACGACACCAAGGGCATGGTCGAGGAAGTGGCATCCCGGCTTGCGTCGAACGGCCTGGCGATCTCGCTGCAGAACGGCCTGGGGAATATCGAAACGCTGGCGGAGCGGCTCGGACCGGGGCGAAGCCTCGGCGCCAGCATTCTCGTCGGGGCGAAGATCGCCGAGCCGGGAAGAGCGACCGTCACCGTCCAGGCCGCGCCGGTCATCATCGGGCCGCTCGACCCGGCGGCCGCCGGCGCGATGGAGCGAACACGGCACATCGCCGAGCTATTCAACGAGGCGCGCATCCCCTGCGAGCCTACCGATCTGATTCTTTCTCATCTCTGGGCGAAAGTGTTCTACAACGCGCCGCTGAATCCCCTGGGCGCGCTGCTCCAGGTCCATTACGGCGCTCTCAGCGAGCAGGCGGAGTTGAAGGCGGTGATGGACGAGATTATCGAGGAGGCGTTTACGGTGGCGCGCAGGAAGGGCGTCAGGCTCCTGTGGCGCACCGCGGATGAGTACCGCGAGCTGTTCTATGGAAAACTTGTGCCTGCGACCTACAACCATCAAAGCTCGATGCTACAAGACCTGGAGAAGGGACGCCGCACGGAGATCGACGCGCTCAACGGCAAAATCTGGGGCTACGGGAGAGAACTGGATTTTCCGACTCCTTACAATGAAACGATGACGCGGCTGATCCGGGCCAGGGAGCAGAGATTGACGGAGCGCTGAAAAAGTTTTTCAACCTCCCTTAACCTATGATAGAAGGAAAAGGCCCGAGCTATTTGAAAGAGCGACAATGAGCAATTCTGTGGACCTGGTTCTGACGGAAGCCGCTTGGGCCGAGGTATCGCGCCATGCCGTGGAGGCGTTTCCCGAAGAGTGCTGCGGCGTCATTGTCAGCCACGGCGGCGGCGACGAGGTGCGGCGAATGAATAATATCCAGAACCGGCTTCACGCCCTCGACCCGCAAACCTACCCGAGAGACGCCAGGATCGCTTACGCAATAAATCCCCGCGAGCTGGAAGCGATCATCCGGGAAGCCGAAGCCAACGGTGCGAAGCTCAAGGCCTTCTATCATTCCCATCCGGACCACGAGGCCTATTTCTCCGCCGAAGACAAGGCCTTCGCGACGCCGTTCGGCGAGCCGACCTATCCCGACGCCGCGCAGATCGTGGTCTCGATCTACAACCGCGCGGTGAAGCGGATCTGCGCCTACGCCTGGGCGGACAACCAAAAAGATTTCGTCGAGATTCCGCTTCGGAAACGCACCGCATGAGCGAGCCGAGAGACCACTTCATCGACGTGCGCGGGCTCAAGATCCACAGCCTTGAATGGGGCGAGCGTGAAGGCGAGCCGCTGCTGCTGATTCACGGCTTTCTGGATCACGCCCGGAGCTGGGAGACTTTTGTCGCCTGCCTGCGAAAGCAATCCGCCGCGCCCAAGTGGATCATCGCCCCCGACTGCCGCGGCCATGGCGACAGCCGCTGGGTCGGCGCCGGCGGCTATTATCACTTTCCCGACTATCTCCTCGATCTCAAAACGTTGATCGAATCGTTGGCCGTCCCCAAGGTGACGCTCATCGGCCACTCGATGGGCGGCACGATCTCTTTTCTCTACACCGGCACCTATCCCAACAAAGTTGGGAAACTGGTTTTGGTCGAGGGGATGGGGCCGCAGCCGATGGCCTTTTCCGACGCGCCGCCGCGGATGGAAAAGTGGCTGGCCGAGATCAAGGGGCTGCGCCACCGCAGAGTGATGGAGTACCCCACGCTCTAAGAGGCCGCCGAGCGGCTCAGGCGAAAAAACCACAGGCTCAAACCCGAACTCGCGCTTGAGCTGGCGCGCTCGGGAATGAAGCAGCGCGACAACGGCAAATGGGTGTGGAAATTCGACCCCCTCCATCGCACCGTGGCGCCTCAGCCCTTCTATTCGGGCCAGGCGCTTGAGTTTCTTCGCCGCATCGAATGTCCGGTGCTGATCGTCCAGGGCAAGGAGAGCCGCCAAGCCCTCCGCCCCGACCTGCCGCAGCGAATCGACGCGATCCGCAATCGGTCGATCGCGGCCGTGGACGGCGCCGGCCACATGATTCATCATGACAACCCGCAAGGGCTGGCGGAGACCGTCCTGGGGTTTCTTGCCGGTTGACCGGACTCGTGAATATTTGCTATGGTCGGGTCAAAAGGTGAAGGCCGTGTCGGACAGGAAACGACTCTTTTTGCGCGTCGGCGATGAGGTCACTCACAACGGCTATCAGCAGTGGGGCATCGGCGTGGTCATGGAGATCATGACTTCTTCCGTGCCCGGCGGCACCTGCCTGGCGCGCATACGATTTCAGGACGGGCAACTCCGGGTTTTCGATAACGATATGGACAGCGAGCGCTGTTGCTACTATTTCGGCGTACGCCGTTATTGGAACCCCTCGTACGGCGTCAACGCCGTCCGCTCGAAATTCTTCGCGCTGAAAGGATAAAAACCATGAGCCGACCGAGAAGAAAAGCCGCGCTGCCCGTAATGCTGATCGTCGCCATCCTCGTGGCGCCCCTCTCCGTCTCAGCCGAAGACGCGATCGAAAAGGCCGGCGTCGGCGTTGGGGTCTCCGCCGGCAACGTGGTGCTGCTGCCGATTAAAGCCCTTTCGGTTTTTGTGGGATTGGCCGTCGGCGCGGCGTCGTTCGTCCTCTCCGGCGGCAACGCCGAGCTTACGAAGCAGATCTGGAACGATGTAACCGAAGGGCCCTACGTCATCACCCCTGAAGTCGCCCGCGCGGGAATCGGCGAGCGGCCGGAACTCCAAAAGAAGTGAGTAGTGAGTAGCAGGAAAGTGAGCAGTCAAACACCTTTCCCGGTCGTTCTTAACTACTCACCGCTCACTACTCACCACTCACTCAATAAGGCTGTTACCCCGCTAAGTTCTTCTTAAAAAAGCTGACCGTCCTGGCCCACGCATCTTTGGCCGCTTCCGGATGATAGCGATCCGCGTTCGTGTTGTTGTTGAACGCGTGCTTCGCTCCCGGATAGACCTTGATGTCGAAGTTCTTGCCGAACTTCTGCAACGCCGCCTTGAGCGGCTCCACGCCCGGCATGATGTTGGGATCGTCCGCGCCGTAGTTGCCCATCAGCGGGCACGGAATGTTCTGCACCTGATCCAGCGGATCGGGATTGCGCCCGTAGTAAACGACCGCGGCGTTTAAGTCTTTGCATTTCGTCGCGAAGTTGAGGGAATTTCCCCCGCCCCAGCAGTAGCCGACGACGCCGACCCGGCCGTTGACGAAGCTCTGCTTCTTCAGGTAGGCGACGGCGCTGGTGAGATCTTCCACCACGATGTTGCCGGTGATCTTTTTGATCGCCTCGATCGCCTCCTCGGGCGTTTTGAATTGATCGCTTCCCCCGATGCGCGACATCAGGTCGACCGCGAGCGCGGCAAAACCGTCCTTGGCGAAGCGGCGCGCCACGTCCTTGATGTGATCCACCAACCCGCGGTTCTCGTGGATGACGATCACCGTACCCAAATTTTTCCCGTCCTTGGGGCGTGAAAGATAGGCTTTCACGCTGCCCGCCCCTCCCGGGAACTCGATCATCTCTGAAACCAGCGCCGGATCGTTCGGCGCGACGATATGCGGTATCGTTTCTGCCATCGTTAGCTTCCCCCCTT
Organism: Deltaproteobacteria bacterium RIFCSPLOWO2_12_FULL_60_19; assembly: GCA_001798595.1. GTDB lineage: Bacteria > Desulfobacterota > Binatia > UBA9968 > UBA9968 > 2-12-FULL-60-19. The sequence goes on from MGSS01000079.1 coordinate 5,360, forward strand.
CTTAGTTGTCAGCGAATATTTTTTTGAATCGCCTCTGATATAGCCGAAATCACCGCCCGAATCCAGAGCCGGGTAAAGATTCATTTTGAGTCGCGGCACCACACTGTGATATACACGACGCGCGGTGTATATTCCCATCTTTGGTCCCGCCGTATTCACGATCAGACTGGCAATGGCGTGGTTGAAAATACCAGCCGTTGAGTTTCACCCGCCGGTAAATATGGCCGCTGAACATCATTTGGTTTGGTGGCATGTTCCCATTTCTTTGAAGTATAGATGGCTAAAACCATTTCCCCTGCAAAACGTAAGCGTGAAACTCACCCTTAGCGGCGCGGACTCCAAGACCTTGCAGCTTTGTTGGCGCGCTTGGGAAGGCCCGAAGCTTCGCATGACTCTTTTGGAAGATGAGCTCTATTATATTCCCGTTATGGCGCGGACTACATTTGTTTCGCATATGCTGGCAACCAAGGCGGGAATGATCATTCCTCCGGGGTCGCTTGGTGATTGGGTGATGCAAGGAGGAATACCGAGGATTTCGGACGTGCAGCATTGTTTCGCGTTCACGTCGGTAACGAACCTCGTAGCGCCGGGTTACTATTGGGCCACTCTTACACTCTGCGTCGGTAGCAGAGTCATTGCCCGGAAGTCATACTCTATTTCCGTTCCCCCTCCAGATTCAGCCAACGACCAACTTGTGCTCGCTCCGCGATAGTGCCGGACATAAGGAGATCGCTTAGTTTTTTCCCGGTGTCATTCGGTCTCCCTTGATGACAAGAGTTCCGGCCTCAATCATTTTTCTCAAGTTCTTTTCAATTCGGTCACGGATGCTGGCCCCAGTTCGATCAAACCCAAAGACTCTTGTAACTTCTGTGATCAACTGATCCTGCGTCATGCTCATGGCGTCGCGCACTATGTTTTGAACTGCCAGTTCCAGCTCTTCGGAACCTATCAAACTCCAAGGACGAATCTTTCATCGACGTGTGGCGAGAGGTATCCGGAAAACGCGATAAGAAGAACGCTGAGAGCAGTAGCATCACGAGCTGCCAGAGGACGGAGAACTCCTTTCGGATTTCCGGCATGCCGGATATTTGGATAGTTGGAGCAAAATCCGTAGAGCCTGCTGAGGGATTCCCTGATCGTCGCGTGCGGCCAGTCTTTCAGTTTTTTACATAGGTCGCCCAAAGTTCCAGACACTCCACACGTTAATCCGGCCAGACCCTCCGCGTACTTACTGGCGTTCGCGATACAAGTACGCAAGTCAGATTCCGTCTGCGAGCGAGAGTATCGATCGAATGCGTGCTCGAAGTCCGCAAGTAAACTCGCCAGATGAGAATTGGACGTGTTTAGTCGTTGCAGCTCACCGTAGAGGTTGGTGAAGGAGCCGGGAAGTAGGAAGCGTAAGGTGAACGGCTCATCAAGCCGGTAGCGGAGGTTGAATTTACGCAGCACGTCGCGAAGGAGCCGTTTGTAGAGGTCTTCAAAGCCTGGGATCTCGTAGTCGACGATGATGTCGCGTACTTCTTCGAGAAAATGCACGATGGCGGACTCGTTGGCGAAGTCAGTCCCTTTGAGAGCTAGAAATCGTTCCCGCGCCTTCTCTGGGTCGTTGCGGGCTTCTTCCAGTTCCATATCCGTCGGGTGCGGCGAGAGGAACTCATCCGCGGCAGCGAATAGGTCACTGAATAGATCTGGCGGCGCAGCGGTGTCCCGGGTGGAAAAGCTGGCGAGGGGCTCCCACAGTTCCGCCGAGAGGTAATCCCAGGCGTGGCGCAGGCTTCCACTCATAGCTCCCCCTGAAAGGCGCGGTGCAAGAGGGACTGGAACAGGCTATCGAGCCGTTTACGGCTCGCGGCTTGCGCGTTTTCCATTTCGTGGATTTCAGTGATGCGCGCGGCGAACAGTCCTTGGAGCGGCGCGGATGGCACCGGAATTTTCACGGACAAGAGACGCTGCTTCGAAATGTTCGGCATCGATCCCGCCGCCCCCGAGGCCAAACCTTGAATCTCCTGGCGCTTGCGTGGATCTTTGAGACAGAACGCCAGATAAACAGGGTCCAACTCCTCTTCGTTGCGTGGCTTCAGCCGAAAGATGAGATCAGAAAGCATCAGCTTCCTGCGTGTTTCCCAAACATACGCTGTCGCCGCAACCAGCTCCTTTGTGTTCTTGCGTGTAAAGAGAACGTCCCCTGCATTCACCTCGATTTTCGGTCGAGCAGACAACTCAGCAGGCAGTCCCTTATTCTCGCCTTCCAGATAGTGACCAGTAGTCACCGCTCCTAACTTCAAGACCCCCCATTCTTCTCCCGTTGCTGGTTCGTCGCGACATATCGGGCTCCAGCCACTATCGACAGAATCCAGAAGGTCAGCGAGACGCTTCGTTTCAAATTTAGACGATTGCCCAAACATCTGATGGAACAAAGCTGTGCTCAGGTGTTCGGTCCGTTCTTGGGATTCCGCGCGGAGGCGGCGCATCGCGTCCGCCTCGTCCAGAATCCGGACGACCCGCTCCTGCTCGGAGAGGGGCGGCACCGGTACCTCGACAGTACGGACAAAGTCTTGGGGGATACCACCGATAGCAGCGCCACGAAAACAGGTAAGAATCTGAGATTGTCCCCAAGGACTAAACAAGAAGAAAAATACGAAGCGCGGGAGTGCGAGCCTTTGATTGACTCGTAGCAAGAAGACGTGTTCGTTTATTGCTGCGCGCTTATACGGAAATTCGTCTTCGACGAACGCGGTCTTTCCGGTAGTTGCCCCGTCCTTCACCACAAGTATGTCTTGCCCCTGAATGAGACCTCGCCCCATCTGCTGGAAAAACTCTTCCGGCACGAACTTGATGCCATCGAAGTCGAAACCGCCCTCTTTGTTTAAGTGCTCGCCGCCAATGCTCGGGACACCTTTGGTGATGCCGGACACGCCTCCTTTCGGACGCGAGCCACTCTCCAAGCGTGCAAGTAGTTCGTTCAAGGGTCTTAAAGGCCAACGGTTCATTTCGCACGAATCGCTTGGTTCAGTTTCTCGGCTCGTTCCGCGAGCTCCATCTCGATCCGGATTATTTCCGCCAAAATGTCCGCCGGCGCGTCATGCTGCACCCGGTCAAACCGCACGGGCTTGTAGCGGGCAGGCGTGAGCTGCCAACCATTGCCACGGATGCGCTCCGCCGGCACGCGGAAGCTGTTTGGACCTTCTTCCCGGTTGGGCCACTTGGCCAGGATGTCAGGAATGTCGTTGCCTTCAATGGGCGTGCGTTTGTCGTCGAGCGAAAAGCCGTCGGCGGTGAGTTCATAGAACCAGACCGACTCCGTGGGGCGGCCCTTTTGAAAAATAAAGATTGCTGTGCCGACGCCGGAGTAGGGTTTGAACACGCCAGATGGAAGTGCGACGACGGCCTGTAGGTCGCAGGTGGTGAGCAGCTGTTCGCGCATCTTACGATCGGCCTTGCCGGAGCCGAAGAGAACACCATTGGGTACGATGACACCGGCGCGGCCGTTATCAGTGAGGTGGTCGAGAAACCATTTCAGAAAAAGAAGCTCAGTGTCGCGGGTATCAAGATTAATGTCGGCGAGGATACTCTCCTTTTGCACGCGACCGGCAAAAGGCGGGTTCGCTAGAATAACATCGTAGCGAGTGCCGGGATACTGTCCACCCTGAGTGGTTGTCAGTGGGTTGTGGTGCTCGATGCGCGCGCGTTCGAGCTGGTGAAGATACAGATTAAGAATAGCGATCTTGACCATGTTGGCGTCGTTGTCGAAGCCGGTGAAGGCGTGCTCCTCGAGAAATTTCCATTGCGCTTGTTTGAGAAGCTGGCCATCGACGATACCGCGCGCGAGGTCAGCAGGCTTAGTGTGCCGACGTAGTATGTAAGTATAAGCGGAAATCAGGAACCCAGCTGTCCCGCAAGCGGGGTCGCAGATGCGCCGGCCCGGCTGCGGGTCCACTAAAGCGACGATCAAATCAATGATGTGGCGTGGCGTGCGAAACTGACCATTGGTGCCAGACTGCGAGAGCTTGCTAAGCAAATACTCATACATGTCGCCCTTAAGGTCGTGACCCTCGTGCGGCGCGAGGTCCATTTGGTGGATCGTCTCGATTACGGCCTTGAGTGTTGGTGGATCATATATTTTCAAAAACGCCCCTCGAAACAGCTTTTGCCCAGTTTCCGACAGCCCTGGCAATTGGATCAGTTTCTCTATGGCGCCGCGGACTGCGTCGAAAAGGTGCGGGCCTGTAAGCGTGACAAAGTTACCCCACGCGTATTTTGCCCAGGCTCCAGAGAAGACCCGCTGGTAGCCTTTTTCGATGTGAGCGGCTTGTTCGTCGCGCTCCGATAGCAGTCGCAAAAAGATAAGATAGGAGAGCTGCTCGATGGAATCCATCGGGTTGTTTACGCCGCCAGCCCACAAGATATTCATGAGTTGGTCTATCTTCTGGCGCAGCCCAGACGAAAAGAAATTGGACCCGTTGCTTTGGCTCAGCTTGGCGACGGAATCACTTTGAGTTTCAGGTTTTCTCATGTTGGCCTCAACAGGACGTCTGCAAAGTATGGCGTGAGCATTGGACGAGCGACGACTGCCGCAGCGCCTCGAAGACTTCTTCGCGTTCCTGGAACCGAGTTAGCGCTGGCAGACCACCAAGAGTTCGAAATTGGCTGCGTTCAAAAAGGCGATTGTAACGACCAGCGAGGAAATCAGAGAACGCCTGCGAGTCTTCACTCACGAGTTCGGCTGTGGCATTCAGCCATTTCTGATCGCCGTAGCGCAGATTAAAACGAGCGGCGATTGAGTCCACGGTATCGGCAACAATTCGGTCCTTAGTTGGTAACGGGCGCTTACCCA
>MGSS01000080.1 GCA_001798595.1 Deltaproteobacteria bacterium RIFCSPLOWO2_12_FULL_60_19
GATCAAAGGGACGATCGCCAAATGCCAGATGTTCTCTCGCGGCGACGGCGTGTTGGTCGCCGTCTCGGGCGGGCCGGATTCGGTTGCGCTGCTTAACGTCTTGTGCGAGCTAAGAGAAGAGTTCGGCTTGCGGCTGGAAGTGGCGCACGTGCAGCACGGGATTCGCGGCGAGGAGGCGCGGGAGGATGCGCGGTTTGTCGCTCGGATGGCCCGCCAACTCGGCCTTGCCTTTCATCTCAAAGAGCTGAACATTCCAAAACTTAAAGCTGAAAGAGGGAAGGGCAATCTCGAAGCGATGGCGCGTGAGGCGAGATACGGCTTCTTCGCCGAAGTTGCCAAGCAGCAGGGAATTCAAAAGATCGCGTTAGGCCACACGCGCGACGATCAGGTTGAGACGCTTCTCATGTGGCTGTTGCGTGGCAGCGGACGGAAAGGGCTGGGCGGCATGGCGCCGGTTTTGAAGGATGAAGGCGGAAGGATGAAGGCGGAAGTGGTTCGTCCTTTGATCGAAACTTCAAGAGAAGAAATTAAGGCTTACCTTGCGGCCGAGGCGCTCGCCTACCGCACGGATCGAACCAACGCGGACACGGCGCTGCTGCGCAACTGGATTCGCCTGGAGCTTCTTCCGCAGCTCCGAGGAAAATTCGGTTCGGATCTTCATGAACGGCTGGCCCATCTTGCCGATCTCATGCGCGATGAGGAAGAGCTATTGCGCGGCCTCGCCGAAGGTCTGCTGCTGGAGATCGTCAGGCAGGGAGAGTTGCTGCGCGAGGCGTTGGTCGAACAACCCAAGGCGATGCAGCGGCGGCTCGTGCGCTTGTGGCTCGAAGAAAAACTGGGAAGCCTAAAGGGCGTGGAGTTCGAGCACGTCGAGGAGATTCTTCGGTTGATCTCGGATGGCCCGCCTCAGGGACGGGTCGCAATTCCACAAGGCCGGGAAGTCGTGCGGCGCTACGATCGCGTGCGGCTCGAAAAAAAGAGTCCCGGCCGCCGTGCTGTCTGCTACAGCTATACGCTTCCGGTGGCGGGCGAGGTGGCGATCCCCGAGGCCGGCGTGAAGATGGCAAGCGAGCGTTGCGCGATGCCCATCGACCTGCCTTCCGGCGACGGCAAGGAAGCGCTGCTCGATCTTTCTTCGTTGCCGGAGATTCTCACCGTTCGCAATTTTCGCAACGGCGACCGCTTCCGGCCGCTTGGAATGCGGGGGCACAAAAAACTCAAAGATCTCTTCATCGAAAAAAAAGCGCCGCTGGAGGTTCGCGCGGCCTTGCCGCTCCTCCTGGCCGGCGACGAGATTCTCTGGATTCCGGGCTTCGGGCGGAGCGATGTCGCCAAAATCGGGCCGGCGACGAGAGAGGTTGTCCGTGTGCGTCTCAGCACTTTGGTCAAATACAACGAAGTTGTGTAGCTGCGGTAGGCTGCCGAAACAGGACTTCATGCTTCGACTAAGCTCAGCATGAACGGAAATTTTCTACCCGTTTCGAGCTTTTCTCCGTTCGCCCTGAGCCCTTCGATTTCGCTCAGGACAGGCCCGTCGAAGGGTGAACGGACTCTTCGAAACAGCCTTCTTGACAAGGTGGTAGGCAGGCATTAAAGTTGACGTTAACAGAAACGAATTTGATGATGTCGATTCAGTCCCGGAGCGAAGGAACGAGATGACGAACTCCCTAAGAACCGTCTTACTTTTAGGTCTTTTGACCGGCATCGTCATGGGCATTGGGCAGCTCTTCGGCGGCTCCCAGGGCCTGGTGATCGCCTTTTTCTTCGCCGTGGTGATGAACTTTGGGAGCTATTGGTTCTCGGATAAAATCGTCCTGGCGATGTATCGAGCCCGTCCGGTTGACGAGGCTGAAGCGCCGGAATTGTACAACATCGTACACAATCTCGCCCTGAGGGCGCAGATCCCGATGCCCAGAGTCTACATGATGCCCTCGGAATCGCCCAACGCCTTTGCCACCGGCAGGGACCCGGAGCATGCCGTGGTGGCGGTCACCGACGGAATCCTCCGGATCATGAACCGCGAGGAGCTGGAAGGCGTGCTGGCGCACGAGCTCTCTCACGTGAAGAACCGCGATATCTTGATCGGCAGCATCGCCGCTACGCTGGCAGGGGTGATTATGATGTTGGCGACCATGGCCCGCTGGGCGGCGTTTTTCGGAGGCGGCAGGGACAGCGACGAGGAAGGCGGGGGCGGGGCGCTCGGGCTGATCTTGATGTCCATCCTGGCGCCGATTGCGGCCATGCTTATCCAGATGGCGATCTCCCGCTCACGGGAATTCCTGGCCGACTCCACGGGCGCGCGGATCGCCGGGAACCCGCACGGCTTGGCTTCCGCCCTGGAGAAGCTCGGTCGCGCGAGCCGGATCGTCCCCATGGAAGCGCGCCCGGAAACCGCGCACATGTTCATCGTCAATCCGCTATCCGGCGGATCGTTCATCAACCTGTTCAGCACCCACCCGCCGATCGAGGAGCGGATCGCGCGGCTGCGCAGCATGAGTTATTAAAGGAATGCCTTTGAGACATACGGCGAGGATTCGGATACCCGTAAATGCCCGCCTGGCGAATCCCTTTCCTCTTCGGCGTTGCCGGTAGATTGCGCTATGACTGAAGCCGGGGAAAAAGGGGAAGGAAGAGGCTTCAAGGTCGCGGACCGGAGACGCTTCGCGCAAGGTTCCGGCGAGCCGATCGAGGCCGGCGACAAGAGCGAGCCCGCGCCGGAAGAGAGCGCAAGCGAACCCGATTCGGCCACCGGAGAAAAGCCGGCCGCCTCAAGCGACAACCTTGCGGAGATCAACTTCTCCACGTTCGTCATCAGCCTCAGCACGCAGGCCTTGATGCACTTGGGCGAGATTCCCAGCCCGTTGACGGGGAATGTGGAGAGAGACTTCGCGGTGGCGAAACAGATGATCGATATTCTAGGAATGTTGAGAGACAAGAGCCGGGGCAACCTGGACGAGCAGGAAGCGCGCTTGATGGAGGACGTGCTCTATGACCTGCGCATGAGATATGTCGAAGTGATCAAGAAGAAATAGGAGCGTGGAATGGCAGACAAAGGAATCTGGGATCGGCAAGTGGGGATGCGGCAGCTGCTGGTTGTGGCGGCCGTCTCTCTGTTGGTCGGGTTGGGACTGAGCGGCGGGCTCGATTGGTTCGGCGGCCCGCGCGTGGTCAACCTATGGGGCAGCACGGCGGCTCCGGAAAACCAGCCCGCCGTCACGCCGCAGGGGCTGCCGGATTTCATCGCCCTGGCGAAGAAAATGAAGCCGATCGTGGTCAACGTCTCCACGACTCAATCCGCCGACGCGGGGCAGAAGCTCGAAAACCCATTCGGCGAAGACGATCCCTTCAGCGAATTCTGGAAGAAGTTTTTCGGCGGGCCGCTGCCGCGCGGCCCGTTCCGCCAGCAGCGGAGCCTCGGGTCGGGTTTCATCATCGATAAAGACGGCTCGATCCTGACCAACAACCACGTGGTCGAAAACGCGCAGAAGATCACGGTCAAGCTGGCGGACGAGAGAGAATTCGAAGCCAAAGTTATCGGAAAAGACTCCAAGACCGACGTAGCCATCATTAAAATCAACACCAAGGAGGCCTTGCCGGTCGCGCCTCTGGGTGACTCCGACCGCCTTGACGTGGGGGAATGGGTGATGGCGATCGGCAATCCATTCGGCCTCGACAGCACGGTCACCTCCGGCATCGTGAGCGCCAAAGGAAGGCACATCGGCGCCGGGCCGTACGACAACTTCATTCAAACCGACGCCTCGATCAATCCCGGAAACTCGGGCGGGCCGCTGATCAACCTGCGCGGCGAGGTGGTGGGCATCAACACCGCGATCTTCAGCCGATCGGGCGGGAATATCGGAATCGGTTTTGCGATTCCGATCAACCTGGTCAAGGAGCTGTTGCCGCAACTCAAAGGCAAGGGAAAAGTCACCCGGGGCTATCTCGGGGTGCTGATTCAAAAGGTCACTCCGGAAATCGCCGAATCCCTGGGGCTGGAAAAGGCCCGCGGGGCGCTGGTGGCGGACGTGACCAAGGGCGGTCCGGCGGAGAAGGCCGGCGTCAAAGTAGGCGACGTGATCGTGGAGTTCGACGGGAAGGAAGTTAAAGAGAACAACGACCTGCCGATCATGGTGGCGCGCACCGCCGTGACCAAGAAAGCGCGCCTCAAGGTGCTCCGCGACAAAAAAGAGGTGACGCTGACGGTTGAGGTGGGCGAGCTGCCGGAAGAGGAGGTTGTCGCCTCGACGAAGGAAAAAGGAGAGCTTGGGCTGACCGTGCAGCAGGTGACGCCGCAGATCGCCGAGAACCTGGGGCTGGAAAAGGCCGAAGGCATCGTCGTCACAGCGGTGGAGCCGGGGAGCGCCGGGGACGAAGCGGGGCTGCGCCGGGGGGACGTTATTCTCGAGGTGGATCGCAAACCGGTGCGCAAGCTGCCGGATTACCGCAAGGCCCTGGCCGAGACGAAAAAGGGCAAGGGAGTGTTGTTCCTCGTCCGGCGCGGCGAAAGCACGCTGTTTCTGGCGTTAAAGCCTCCTCGTTGATTTTCGCTCGGAGCGCGTGAGCTTGAAGGGGGCCGCGGTAATTTTGCCCGGCCCTCTTTTGTTTCTTTTTGACAGGCAGGGCAGTCGCAGTCAATGTTAGCTTCGATAAAGGGGTTTTCGGCTTGAAAAAGTCCCGCTTTCCGACCCTCAAATTCGCGCTTCTCGTCCTCTTCGTCATTCTCGCCGCCACGGCGCTTTTCGGCGCCTGGTATGTGCAGCGGCTCGAAGTTGCCGTCAAAGAGAGATTCGAAAATCCCAAGTGGATCGCCCCGTCCAAGATTTACTCGGACACCACGCTGCTCTACATCGGGATGAACCTGCGCAAGGAGGATGTTCGGGAGAAGCTCCGTCGCCTGGGTTATCGCGAAACGCGCAGCCGACCGCAAGCCAAGGGAGAATATCGTTTCGGCAAAGGCGATGCGGTGCTGGAGATTTTTCTTCACGACTTCGCCTATCCGCTGGAGACCTTTAAGGGCATCCCGGTCCGCCTCACCATGCAGGGCGGCGCGGTCGCCCGGATGGAGAACATGGAGGACGGGCAGGAGCGGTTCGATATCGAGCTGGAGCCCGAGCTGGTGACGGGACTTTACAATCGCATATGGGAGGAGCGGCGGATCGTGAAGCTGGACGAGGTGCCGCCGATGCTGGCGCGGGCGATCCTGGCGATCGAAGACGAGCGATTCTTCAGCCACCACGGCATCGACCCGATCGCGATCCTGCGCGCCTCGCTTACCAACCTGCGCAGCGGCGGGATCGTCCAGGGCGGGAGCACGGTGACGCAGCAGCTGATCAAGAACTTTTTCCTGAGCGAAGAGCGCACGATGAGGCGGAAGATCAAAGAGGCCTTGATGGCGTTGATCGTGGAGCACAAATATTCCAAGCATGAGATCCTGGAAAACTATCTGAACCAGATCTACCTGGGCCAGAAGGGCGCGCAGGGGATCTTCGGCGTGCACGAAGCGGCGCAGTTTTATTTCTCCAAGGATCTCTCGGAGCTGACGGTGAGCGAGATTGCGGTACTGGCGGGACTGATTAAAGCTCCCAACCGTTATTCGCCGTACCGCAGCGTCGAAGCGGCCACCCAGCGGCGCAACGTCGTGCTGGGGAAGATGCTGGAAGAGCGTTTGATCACCAAGCAACAGTACGACGCCTCCATCAAGGAAGTCATCCCGCGCCGCGAGCTGATCAAGGTGGCGAACGACGCTCCCTATTACGTCGATTTTCTCAAGCGCGAGCTGGCGGACAACTATCCCAGCGAAGTTCTTACGGCGGAAGGGTTCCGCATCTATACGGGCCTGGACTTCCACCTACAGAAGGCGGCCGAGCGCTCGTTGGTGGAGGGGCTCAAAAAGCTTGAGGAGACCTACTCCCAGCTGCGGCGCCGGGGCGAAGAGGATCGCCTGGAAGGCGCCGTCGTCGTGATCAGGCCGCAGACCGGAGAAATCAAGGCGATGGCGGGCGGGAGAGATTACCAGAAGTCCCAGTTCAACAGGATCTTCCAGGCCAAGCGCCAACCCGGCTCGATCTTCAAGCCGTTCGTCTATCTGGCGGCGCTGATGAACGGCGCGGACGCGAGCGGCCACCGCTTCACGCCGGCGACCCAGGTGGAGGACTCGCCGTTTACCTGGAGCTACGAAGGGCAGGAGTGGCACCCCGGCAATTACAAGGATGAATATTTCGGCATCGTGACCTTCCGCACCGCGCTGGAGCGCTCGCTCAATTCCGCCACGGCGCGCATCGCGCGCGACGTGGGGATCAAATATATCCGCGACATCGCCTATCGGCTGGGCATTCAGAGCACGCTCCCCGCTTTCCCGTCCCTGGCCCTGGGGGCCGTCGAAGTCACACCGTTGGAAGTAGCCGTTGCCTTTTCGACGCTGGCGAATAACGGGGTGCGCGCGCAGCCGCTCGCGGTCAAACAGGTCATGGATCAGAGCGGCCGGGTTCTGGAAAGGCGCGACATCAAGGTGGAGAAAGTCATCACGCCGCAGCTGGCGTTCATGATGAACCATTTGATGAAAGGGGTGCTGGACCGCGGGACCGCGCGCGGCGCCAGGGCGCAAGGATTTATGCGGCCGGCGGCGGGCAAGACGGGCACGACAAACGATACGAAGGACGCCTGGTTCGTCGGCTACACGCCCGATCTGCTCGCGGTGGTGTGGGTGGGTTTCGACAACGGGAGCAAGCTCGGATTGTCGGGCTCGCAAGCCGCCCTGCCGATCTGGACCGATTTCATGAAGCGGGCGACCGCCGGAACTCCGGCGACGGATTTTACCATGCCCCCGGGGATCAAGCTCCTGGACGTCGACCCGCTGAGCGGAAAGCTTGCGACGCAAAACTGTCCGCAGGTGGTCCGAGAGGCCTTCCTCGAGGGAGAAGAGCCGGCGGGTTACTGCCCGCTGCACCCCGGACCCGAACCCCGGCTCTCGTCGTCGCCGGGCGGATTCTTCTCGTCGCTGCTGGGAAGATAGAGCAATGATGTTGAGAACCGGCAGGCAGGATCCTGTGAAGATTCTACGCGATATCGCTCGCAGCCTGTTTATCGCATCGCTCCTCGCTCTGCTTTTGCAAGGCTGTACCGTCCCCTGGTCGCGGCCATGGGAAGTCCCTCAACCGGCTCGTCCACCTTCGCGTCCGCCGGCCCCGCAGGCGAAAAGTCCCGCTCCAGGCAGCGCGCCTGCGACCAGGCCGCCGGCAAAGCCTGCTGTGGAATCCGGTCAGGTCATAGAGGAGGATATCCGGGACAAGCGACCGGGGCCGCAGGCGAAGCTGAGAGAGCCAGAGCCGCCGCGACCGTCTCTGTCTCGGCAGGCGCCGCCGATACAGGCGCCGCCGCAATCGCTGTCGGTGCCGGAGACCAAGCTTCCCGGTAGGCCGCCGGTGCCCGAAGAGGGTCCGCTGACGGCCAAGATCGATCCGAAAACGCCGCCGCAGCGCGCCGCTTCCCTGCGGCTCACCGAGGAGGGAAAAAAATTGCTTGCCGCCGGCGATCCCGCCAAGGCGGTCTCCCGCCTCGAAAAGGGGATCGCGGTGGACTCGACGAACCCTTATGGTTACTACTATCTCGCGCAAGCGCACTTCGCTCTGGGTCGCTATCAGGAGTCGCTCAACTTTCTCGATGTCGCCGAGTCGCGATTTTCCGGGGATTCCTATTGGCTCTCGGAGGTTTACACATTGCGCGGGGAGAACCACCGCGCGCTGGGCGATCTGGACCGCGCCGATTTCACCTATACTCAAGCCTTGCGGCTCAATCCGGGCAACCGGCTGGCGGCCGAGGGTCTCAGCCGCGTCCAGGCGGGCAACCAGGCGCCGATCCGCTGACGGCGCGAGAAAAAAAATAACCGGATGCTGGTCCTGGGCATAGAGACCTCGTGCGACGACACGGCGGCGGCGGTGCTGGAAGACGGCCGGAAAGTTCGCGCCAATCTCATTTCTTCGCAGGATGAAATCCACAGCCCTTACGGCGGAGTGGTGCCCGAGCTCGCTTCGCGCCAGCACGTGCGCCAGATTCTGCCGATCATCGACGGCGCGCTCAAGAAAGCCGGCGTCGGATTGAGCGAGATCGGCGGCATCGCCGTGACGCGCGGGCCGGGGCTGGTCGGATCGCTGCTCGTCGGCCTTTCGGTGGCGAAGGGCATTTCCTATCGCTGGGGCATCCCCTGCGTCGGTGTCAACCATCTGGAGGCCCATCTCCTGGCGATCTTTCTCGAGCGCGAGCTGTCGTTCCCTTATCTCTCTCTGCTCGCGTCCGGCGGACATACGCTGCTTTACGTCGTGCGGAATTTCGGCGACTATCGCTATCTCGGCGGCACGCGGGACGACGCCGCGGGCGAGGCTTTCGACAAGGTGGCGAAGATGATGGGGTTGGGCTATCCGGGCGGCAGGGCGATCGACCGGCTCGCCAAAAGCGGCAATCCGGCGGCGATCCGTTTTCCGCGGGCGAGGCTGAAGAAAGGTTCCTACGATTTCAGCTTCAGCGGGCTGAAGACGGCGGTGTGGCACTATCTCAAAGAGTTGAGCGAGAGCCAGCGGGAGGCGCGGCAGGCCGATAACGCGGCGAGTTTTCAAGAAGCTGTCGTGGATATGCTGGTTCAGCCGACGCTGCGCGCGGCGAGGGAGCTGAATGTCAGACAAATCGTCCTTGCCGGAGGAGTGGCGGCCAACAGCCGTCTGCGGCAGAAGATGACGCAAGCGGGCGAGGCCGAGGGGAGCGAAGTCTATTTTCCTTCTCTCGCGCTCTGCACGGACAACGGGGCGATGATCGCCCTGGCCGGTTATCACTCGCTGAAGAGCGGGCGAAAGGACGACATGCGCCTCAACGCGGACGCGGATCTTACGCTTTGACAGGCCGCTGAAAAAGGCCCATCTACCGTCAGCCCGCCAGGGAATCTCTCTCCGGGCCGATGCGATACGTCGATATTGCGCTGCTCCTATGAGATGAGAGTAGCCAGGAGGTACGATTGATACTTCTCGTCCCACGCATCGGCCCTCCGAGAGACCCCCAGGCGGGCGGTAGTGATGGTTGCGCATCGAAACGCGACAATCTTAACGCTTGCCGGTGGCGAGCTATGCGACGTACTGCAAAGAGTACGCCTGCGCTCGGTCATTGATTTTTGCGCGCCTTGTGGCTATCTCAATTTGGACCTTTTTGATCGGCCTGAAAACCAGGCATTTCAACAGCATTCTGAAGAATCGAACGGTTCATGGTTACGCTTTATCAGGAGGCGCGGGCGGCGCTTCGCGATCCGGCCTTTCATGCCCAGAAGCGTCTGGGGCAAAATTTTTTAGTTGAGCAAGGCGTAATCGACGCCATCGTCCGGCTGAGCGATCTTTCCCCGACGGATGAGGTTTTAGAGATCGGACCGGGACTCGGCTTTTTGACGCGCCGGCTGGTCGAGCGGGCGCGCCGGGTTTGGGCGGTGGAGATCGATCCTTTCCTGGTCGATCGGCTGCGCGAAAGCCCGCTCAGCGCTCATCCGGCGTTTCATCTGATCCCTGGCGACATTCTCAAAATTCCGCTCGCGGATTTTCTCCCCGGCCATAAAGTCAAGCTGGTCGCCAATTTGCCCTACAGCATCTCCACGCCGGTGTTGTTTCGTCTCTTCGAATATCGGGAGCGGTTTTCGAGCCTGATCTTGATGTTGCAAAAGGAGGTGGCGGAGCGGATCGCCGCCGCTCCGGGAACGAAATCCTACGGCACGCTGTCGGTCTGGCGCGCGATTCATGGACAGGTGTTGGCGAAATTCCCGGTTTCGCCCGGGGCTTTCGTCCCGCGGCCGAAGGTTTATTCTACAGTCTTGAAGATAGGACTTTATGAAGAGCCTTTGGTCTCCGCCGCGGAGATGCCGCTGCTCCACAAGGTCGTGCGCGCCGCCTTCGGCCAGCGGCGCAAAACTATGACGAACGCGCTGGCGGGTCTTCTCAGCAATGAAAGAAAAAAAGCCGAGCCGCTGCTTCAACAACAGGGCATCGATCCCCGGCGGCGCGGGGAGACTCTCGACGCGGAGGAATTCATCCGGCTGTCCCGCGCGATCAAAGCGGTGAGCGAGGAATCCATCTGAAAGCTGACTGCTGAAAGCTTCTTAGCTTCTTTCTATGCCTGAGCTTCCAGAAGTTGAGACCATCTGCCGCGGGCTGCGCAACTCGGTCAAAGGGGAACGCATCCTGGGCGTCGCCGTCGCCGAGACCCGGCTCCGGGCTCAAGTCGCCAAAGACTTCGCCAAGACGTTGACCGGCCGGACCGTCGTCGATGTCGGGCGGCGGGGAAAATATATTCTCATCCGATTGGACGGCGGCGTGGTGTGGCTGTTGCACCTCGGCATGTCGGGCAAGCTGATCCGGGTGCCGGAGCGGCGCTTGCGGCACCGGCACGATCACATCGTCGTTCGTTTGGAGAGCGGGTACGAG
The DNA here is from genome assembly GCA_001798595.1 of Deltaproteobacteria bacterium RIFCSPLOWO2_12_FULL_60_19. GTDB lineage: Bacteria > Desulfobacterota > Binatia > UBA9968 > UBA9968 > 2-12-FULL-60-19. The sequence continues at coordinate 10,449 of MGSS01000080.1, forward strand.
CTGCGCTACAACGACCCGCGCCGCTTCGGCTTTTCCGTCGTGGCGCGCGCGCCGGAGATCGACTCCCTGCCGCAAATCCGCGCTCTCGGATTGGAGCCGTTCGACGCGCGCTTCGACCCCGGTTACCTTTACCGTCTCGCGCGCCGCTCCGGGCGGCGCATCCGCGACCTGCTGATCGATCAGCGGGTTGTGGCAGGGTTGGGAAATATTTACGCCAACGAGATTCTCTACTACGCCGGCGTTCGCCCGACGGCGCGGGCTTCACGGTTGAGCCGGGCACAGATCGCGCGGATTGCTGAACTCACGCCGAAAATCCTGGCCGAGGCGATCCGCTGGTGCGGCACGTCGTTTTCCGACTACCGCGACGCCGAAGACCGGCGCGGAGAGTTTCAAAACCATCTGCGCGTTTACGCCCGTGAGGGCGAGAAGTGCGCGACCTGCGGCAACACTATCAGACGAGTCTCGCCCGGCAATCGGAGCGCGTTCTATTGCCCTGGCTGCCAGAAATAGACAGGCCTCGAACGTACAAGAGTGGAGTACTGGAGTGATGGAGTAATGCGTTTAAGACCCAACACTCCAATACTCCAATACTCCATTCCGCTCCCCGTTTCCTTGCTAAGGGGACAACCCTAGAGTATAAATTTTTCATGGGAGGCATGGGTAGGCTCAAGAGTTACCTCTGGCGTTACTGGCGGCGCTACTTCCTCGGCGCGGTCTGCCTCCTGGGCACGGTGACGGTGGTGATGTGGATCCCCTGGTGGATCCGCGAGGCGGTTCGGATCATCGAGCAGGGCGGCTCGCCGAGGGATGTGACCGGTTATGCGCTGACGATCGTGGCGGCGGGGGTCGTTCAAGGAATCATCCGGACCCTCTCCCGCTCGCTCATTTTCAACGCCGGCCGCGATATCGAGTACGACCTGCGCAACGACCTGTTCGCCCACCTGCAGAAATTGCCCGTCAGTTACTACCATTCGCAAAGAACCGGCGACCTGATGTCGCGCGTGATCAACGACATCTCGGCCGTGCGCGCGCTCTTGGGCCCCGGAATCCTCAATCTCTTCAACACGCCGGTCTATTTTTTCTACGCGGTCATTCTCATGTTGTCGATGGACCTGCGCCTGACGTTGGTGGCCCTGTTGCCTTCGCCGCTGTTGATCTGGGCGGTGCGGCAATTTCGCGGGAAGATCATGAAAAGCTCCCTCGCTGTCCAACGGCAGATGGCCGAACTCAGCAGCCACATTCAAGAGAACTTGAGCGGCATGCACGTCGTGAAAGCCTACACGCAGGAGGACCATCAGATCCGCCAATTCGCAAAGCTCAACGAAGAGTACCAGGAGAAGAACATGGTGCTGGCCACGCTGCGCGGCCTGATCGGTCCCTGCATGCAGGGGCTGAACGGCCTCTCGGTCATGGCGGTGTTGGGCTACGGCGGCCTGCGGGTCATTCGGGGCGAGCTGCTGGTGGCCGATATCGTGGCCTTCATCGCTTACCTGAACGTGCTGGCCTGGCCCACCGCCGCCTTTGGCTGGATGCTGTCGCTGGTGGAGCGAGGACGCGCCGCGATGGAGCGCCTCGAAGAAATCTTCAAAGCCGAACCTGAGATCGCCAATCCGGCCCATCCGGCGTCTTCGATCGAGTCGGACGTTGCGGTCGAGTTTCGCCATGTATGGTTCGCTCACGACGCGAAAACCAACGGCCACGCCGTGTTGAAAGACATTAGCTTCACGCTGCCGAAGGGACGCACTTTGGCGATTGTGGGACGAACGGGCGCGGGCAAAAGCACGCTCGCGCAGCTCCTCCCGCGTCTCTACGATGCCACGGAGGGCGAGATTCTGATCGGGGGACGGGAGATCCGTTCGCTGTCCCTGGCGGAGCTCAGGCGCGGCATCGGCTACGTGCCGCAGGACCCTTTTCTTTTTTCAAATTCGCTCAACCGCAACCTGTCGTTCGGGCGCGACGGGATTTCGGAGCAGGAAATCTTGGCGGCGAACCATTTGACCCGCCTCGATCGCGATGTCGCCATTTTTCCCGAAGGGCTGGCGACGGTCGTCGGCGAGCGCGGCATCACGCTATCGGGCGGGCAGAAGCAGCGGGCGACGCTCGCCCGGGCGCTGCTGACCGAGGCGCCGATGATCGTTCTAGATGACTGCCTGTCGAGCGTGGACGCGCAGACGGAGGACGAGATTCTGCGGGGCTTCCGTTCCGTGCTGAAAGAAAAAACCTGCTTGATTATCTCCCACCGGATCTCGGCGGTGAAAGACGCGGATGAGATTCTGGTGTTGGACGAAGGCCGGATCATCGAGCGCGGGACGCACGCCGAACTCGTAGAGCGGGGCGGGCTTTACGCCGAGCTTCATCATCATCAGCAGCTCTCCGAGGAGCTGGAGCAAATCTAGCCATGGATCGGCCGGATACAACAAACCGTAAGACGACGGAGGACAGGGGACGGAGGACCGGTCTTCGGTCTCCTGTCTCCGGTCATGAGGAAGAAATCTTCGGCAAGGCCTACGATCTCCAGCTGATCAAGCGGCTGTGGCGCTTTCTCGTGCCGTACCGCAAGCTCTTCTGGCTCGCCATGCTGGTGCTCCCCTTGCAGCAGCTTTTCGCGCTCGCGCAGCCCTATATCATGAAAGTTGCGATCGACAGCTATATTGCCGGCGCGCAGCTTTGGGGACTGCAAGGGATGGTTCTGCTCTTTCTCTTCGCGCTGGCGGGAGAAGTCGTCACCGCGTACTTTCACTACTATTTGACCATGCTCGTGGCGCAGCGGTCGCTGGCCGATCTCCGCGTCGCCATCTTTACCCACGTGCAAAAGCTGCCGATGAGCTACTTCGACCGCAACCCGGTGGGGCGGCTGGTCACGCGGATGACGACGGACGTGGATGTTCTCCAGGAGATGTTCGCCGCAGGCGTGATGACGCTGATCTCGGATTTCCTGATGGTGGCGTGGATCGTAGTCATCATGTTCACCCTGCACGTGCAGCTGGCGCTGGTCTCGCTCGCGCTGACGCCGTTCATGCTGTTGGCGATCAACTTTTTTCGCGTCAAGGCGCGCCGGACTTACCGGCTCATTCGGGAGCGGATCGCGCGGATCAACGCCTACCTGGGAGAGGCGATTTCGGGCATGGCCGTCATCCAGCTCTTTGTGCGGGAGCAGAACAGCTACCGCGAGTTCGACGAGCTGAACGCAGCCCATCGGGAAGCCAACCAGCTTTCCAATATCTATGAGGCGGGCTTGTACTCGATGGTCGAGGCGGTGGGTACGGTGAGCATCGGATTGCTCCTCTGGTACGGCGGTGGCGAGGTGTTGCACGGCATCATCGGCATCGGCACGCTGGTGGCGTTTAAGGAATATCTCCACCGCTTCTTTGTCCCGCTGCGCGACTTCAGCCAGAAATACACCGTGATGCAGTCGGCGATGTCCGCGGCCGAGCGCATCGTGCAGCTGCTCGACACCCCGACAGCGATTTCCAGCCCGGCAATGGCAGTGGTCCCGAAGCCGTTCCGCGGCGCAGTGAGCTTCGAAGATGTCTGGTTCAGCTACCAGCAGAACGACCCCGTGCTCAAGGGCGTATCCTTCAAAGTTGCGCCGGGAGAGAAGGTCGCCATCGTCGGAGCGACCGGCTCGGGAAAAACGACGACCATCAAGTTGCTGAGCCGCTTCTATGACATCCAGCGCGGCTCGATCAAGGTCGGCGGCGTGGATGTTAGGGAGTGGGACCTCCAGGCATTGCGCCGCCATATCGGTGTCGTATTGCAGGATGTGTTTCTCTTCTCCGGCGACATCCGCAGCAACCTCTGCCTCGGAAACGGAGCGGTGCCGGAAGAGCGAGTGCTGGAAGCTGTAAAATACACCAACGCGGATCGCTTCGTCTTTCGCCTGGCGGGTGGTCTCGACGCACAGGTAAGAGAGAGAGGGAGCAACTTCTCCACCGGCCAGCGCCAGCTTTTGTCGCTGGCGCGCGTGCTGGTCTTTCAGCCGGAGATTTTGGTGCTCGACGAGGCGACCTCCAGCGTCGATACGGAGACGGAATCGTTGATTCAGGACGCGCTGGAGAAGGTGATGAAAGACCGAACCTGCCTCGTGATTGCCCACCGCCTCTCCACCATCCGTAACGCCGACCGCATCATCGTCCTCCACCACGGCGAAGTCCGCGAAGTCGGCTCCCACGCCGAGCTGATGCAGAAGCAGGGGATTTACTACCGGCTGTACCAGTTGCAGTATGCGATGGAGGAATCCAAGATTGCGCCTGCGACACCCCAGCTTAAGATCGAGCCATGAGCGGGTTGGCCGGAAACTTAAATCGTATCAATCGTGACCGGCAGTAGTCGGCCCTTCCACGCCAGAGCCACATCGTCAGCCGTCTCCGACAAGCACCGTTCAGCTTGGCAAGAGTTGTCCGTTTAGGGTAGAGAGAAAATCATGGCCCAGCCTTTCGACATCACCCTCATCACCCGCGGTGCCCGGATACGCCGTTCTCCTTTCTACGAGGCGACGCAGCGGTATGGCTGCAAGAGCTACACGGTTTACAACCACATGTTGCTTCCCGGCTACTACGACGATCCGGTGAAGGAATACTGGAAGCTGATCGAGGGGGTGACGTTGTGGGACGTGGGTGTCGAGCGGCAGGTGGAGATCACCGGGCCGGACGCTTTTGCTTTTACGAACATGCTCACGCCGCGGGATTTGATCCAGTGCAAAGTCGGGCAGGGGAAATACGTGCTCATCACGGCGGAAGACGGCGGGATTATCAACGACCCGGTGCTGATGCGGCTGGGAGAAAACCGCTTCTGGCTGGCCGTTGCCGACAGCGACGTGCTGCTGTGGGCGAAGGGCGTCGCGCTGAACTCCGGCATGACGGTCGAGCTACAGGAGCCTGATGTTTCTCCGCTGCAGATCCAGGGACCGAAATCGAAGCAGGTTATGGAACGGCTCTTCGGCCGGGAGATTTTAGAGATGCCGTACTATCACTTCGTCGAGACGAAGTTGAATGGTATTCCTCTCGTCGTGACGCGTACCGGCTGGACGGGCGAAGTCGGCTACGAGATTTATCTGCGGGATGGAAGCCGCGGCGTGGAACTGTGGGAGAAAGTCATGGAAGCCGGGAAGCCATACAATATCGCGCCGACCGGCCCGTCGGACATCCGCCGCATCGAAGCGGGCATACTCAACTACGGGATCGACATGACGCTGGCCGATAACCCCTATCAAGTTGGTTTAGGTCGGCTGGTCGATCTCGAAAAGAAGGGCGACTTCATCGGTAAAAACGCGCTTCGGCAAATCAAAGCCCAAGGCGTAAAGCGCAAGCTCGTCGGAGTCGAGATCGACGGCGCGCCGTTGGATCTCAACCTGACGCGCTGGCCTGTGACGCGAGACGGTAAGAGAGTCGGACATGTTATGTCTGCCGTCTACTCGCCGCGTCTCAAGAGAAACATCGGCTACGCGATGGCGCCGGTGGAATGCGGTGAACTGGGGACGAAGCTAAGCGTGACAGTTCCGGATTCGGGGGAAAGAACGGCAACGGTCGTTAAAAAGCCGTTTATTGATCCAACTAAGAACATACCTAAATCCTAGCCCGCTTGGGTCGTTGTCGCTCCCGCGGAAGCGGGAGTCCAGTCACGGGAAGGACTCTGGATTCCCGTTTGCACGGGAATGACGCAAAGAGCGCAAAGCCCGCCAATAGGGATGTGCCAAAAATTCAACCTAGCTCGCCGCGCGCGCTCGGCTGATGAATTTGCAGCTCCAGAGTGAAACAAAAAACATCGCGATTACGGACACCGGGCCGAAGAAAAAGAGCCGCTCGACGCCGGTGAAGGTGGCGATCAAACCGCCGAGGCTCGGGCCGAGGATATTTCCCACGTCGCCGGCCGCGTTGAAGAGACCGGAGGCCACGCCCCGGCTCACTTTCGTCTCGTCCACGTCTTCCACCATGCCGATCGTGTTGCTCACGATCGCCACCGCCCGCATGAATCCCGAGAGAACAAACAGCGTGAGCACCGGCCCAAAGCTGTGAAACACCGGCACGAGGGTCAGAAAGAGCGCCTGCAACGGTAACGTCACGACAGCGAGATTTCTCTGAGTGAAGCGCTTTACCACCATGCCGCTCAACGGGCGGGTGATGGCGTTGCACATCGCGTAGAGACCCTTGATCACGCCGACCTTCGTCAGCGTGATGCCGACGGCCAGGCCGTAGAGCGGCAGGAACACATTGCCCATCTGGTGCATCAGGTTGAGAAATAGCGCCACGACGACGATCCCCGCGAGCTTGGGATTCAACAGATTCTTGAGCGAGCCGAAAAATGTTTGCGGCGTCGTCTCCCGGCGCGAGCCGCTCTTGCCCGCCGCGGAGACCGGGGCTTTCAAGAAAAAAAGCAGCGCTACGCAGGCGAGCGCCAGGAAGCCCGAAAAGTTGAATGTGGCGGCATAACTCAGCCGGTCGGCGATATAACCGGCCAGGAAGCCGCCGGTCGAATAGCCGATGGCGAGGCAGCCGGCGTAGTAGCCCATCGCGTGGTGACGGTCTTCGTCCGGCGGCAAAGCATCGACGTAGAATGCCAGATAAGTTGTCGTCGCTGCGCCATAGGCGAATCCGTTCAGGGCGTGGACGACGGCAAACTCAAACGGTCTCGCGGTGAAACCATAGAGAAAGTTGCACAGCGCCATCGTCGAGATCGCCGCCATGAGCAGCCACCGGGCGCGCTCCCGGTTGTAGGCGATGCCGGACGGGACGCGCGCGCCCAGGGCGAAGATCGGCGCGAGGGAGATCAGCGTGCCGATAGCCGAGACCGGGTATTTCAAGTCGTCCAGAAACGGCGGGATGATAAACTGCGCCGCGTTCTGCTGCGCCGTCATGGCGGCGACGGGAAGACAGAGCTTCAGCGTCGCCATCTTCATGATTGACCCTGCGCGGAATATTTTTTTGCGTGCATTGTCCGTGATTCTTATCCCAAGCCGCCGCGGAGTTCCAGCCGTGATGGACAATGTTGCCGGCTTGCGATAATGAAACTGTCATCGGAGGTCCGTGAATGGAACTGAAGCGCTCGTGGATGTTCGTGCCCGGCCATCGGCAGAAGATGATCGACAAGGCGCTGGGGCTTGGCGCCGACGTCATCATGCTCGATATCGAAGACGGCGTGGCGCCGAATGAGAAAGATACGGCGCGCAAGCTGATCGGCGAGGCGCTCGGCCGTGAGCGTAGCCCCGGAACGCCCGAGCGCTTCGTGCGCGTCAACGCCATCGGCCACGCGCGGATGGACGCGGACCTGGAGGCGGTGCTGCGCCCCGGACTGAGCGGTCTCGTCCTGCCCAAAGTTGAAACGGTAGAAGAGGTTCTCACGGTGGCGTCGATCGTGACCGAGCGCGAACCCAGGCTCAACATCGCCCGTGGAAGCGTCAGGCTTTTGATCGCCATCGAAAGCCCGCGCGGGCTGCTGAACGCGCCGGCGATCGCCGCCTGCTCGCCGCGCGTCATCGGCTTGATGTTCGGCGCCGAGGACTATGGCCGCGAAATGGGTTTGCCGACCAGGCGCGAGGGCGAGGCGCAGGAGCTGCTCTACGCCCGCTCGGCGATGGCGGTCGCCGCGGCTTCCGCTCATGTCCAGGCGGTCGACGGCGTGTGGGTCGATCTCAAAGATATGGACGGGCTCGGCGGTTTCGCCCGCCAGTCGCGCCGCCTGGGATTCTCCGGCATGTCGCTGATCCATCCGTCGCAGATCGATCCGATCAATTCGGTTTTCAGCCCGACGCCGGAGGAGATTGAATACGCCAGGCAGGTTGTTCAAGCCTTCGAGGAGGCGAACGCGCGCGGCGACGGCTCGATCTCTTTCGGCGGCCAGTTAATCGACCGGCCCATCGTCGAGCGCGCCCGGCGAACGTTGGAGATGGCGAAGACTTTGGAAAGGAGATGAAGATGAGACAATTCGTCACCGCTTACGTAGGTTTTCTACTGTTCTGGGCGGCGTTGCCGTCGGCCGTTTTTTCCCAGGAAAAGATGACGCCGGTCAAGGTCGCCGAGGGAGTCTACATGTTCGAGAACTCCCGGGGCTCGGGCAACTCCACCGTCGTCATCACCGACGACGGCGTGTTGGTTCTCGACTTTCACGTCGGCAACGCCGACCAAACGCTCGCGGGGATCCGCAAGCTGACGGACAAAAAAGTGAAGTATCTCATTTCCTCGCATTCCGCCGGCGATCACGCCTCGGGGGCCTGGCACTTCCGCGAGGACAGGCCGATCTACATCGCCGCGAAAAACCAGGTGCAGGACATGTTCATGCAGGAAGGGGCGGAGTTTGACGAGCGGAAGAATTCCAACGAGAAGCGATACGCGGCTTATAAAGGGAAGGAATTGGTCCGGCCGGACATCGGCTTCGACGGGAGCATGACGCTCTATTTCGGCGGTCTCACGTTTCACATCACGGCCGAAGGAAGGGGACACAGCACCGGCGATCTGACCGTTTTTATCCCGCAGAAGCGCCTCATGCTCATGGGCGATCTGCTCGACACCGAGATTCATCCGGGGCAGGGGGAATCGGCGGGCGTCTGGTTCTCGAACGTCAAAGGGTGGATCGAGATTCTCGACAGGATCATGGCGCGCAATTTACCCGTCGAGACTTACGTTCCGGGTCACGGGCCGGTCCATCTTGGGAGAGGCGTCAAGGACCTCGAAGAACAGAAGCGCTATTTTGTCGTCATGCGCGACGAGGTGGCCAAGATGATCGCCGCGGGCAAGACGCTCGAGCAGATCGAAAAGGAATTTAAAATCCCGCAGGAGTTCGCGCACTACAAGCGGCCCGAAAGGCTGAAGCAGTTCTACAAGCTGTTCTATAATCAACTCATCGAAAAAGGGTACTAGCCGCCGCGGAATCATGAGTTCGATGAGCAAGGGACGTGCAGTGTCGAACAGCACCATCCGCTACTTCACCGCGGCCAATCCGGGTTACATGACCCTGGAGGGGACGAATCAGTATCTCCTGGGCAAAGACGAAATCACGGTTATCGACGTCGCGCTCTCTTCGCGCGAAAACATCGATGGGATTATCGAGCAGGCCGAGGCAATGGGCGGCGGGAAGATCGAAAAGATTCTCCTTACCCACATCCACAGCGACCATTGCGGCGGCGCGCTCGCGCTAAAGAAGCGGACCGGCGCGAAGATGGGAATCAGCCGGTTACGCGCCAATGCGCTGAGCGGAATCGACTTCACTTACGCCGACGGCGACGCGATCGCCTACGACGGCGGCGAGTTGAGCGTGGTCCACACGCCGGGCCATGAATCGGGCCATTGCTGCTTCTATGAGGGGAAGCTCAAGACGCTCTTTACCGGCGATCACATCCTCGGCCGGGGCACGACGGTCATCCCGCCGCCCGACGGCGACATGGCGCTTTATATTCACTCGCTGGAAAAACTGCTGGCGCTGGAGCTGCGCCGGCTGCTCCCCGGCCACGGGCCGACGATCGGCGATCCCTACGGCAAGATCCGCGAATACATCGAGCATCGCCTGATGCGCGAGAGACAAGTCCTCAAGTGTCTACAGGACGGCTGCCAAACTATTTCAGAGATCACCGCGCAGATTTACACCGACACGCCGCCCGCGCTCATGTCGATGGCGGAGTTCTCCGTCGAAGCGCACCTCGTCAAGCTCGTTGGGGAACGGAAAGTAAAAAAAAAGAGCGATGGTTATCGCCTGACCGGCGAGCGTTGAAATCCCCGCCGGGTGATTTCATAGGGGACCGGATCGGCGCCGGTTTCGAGATCGCTCCACAGATCCTCGGCGATCTCAACCGAGCGCGGAGGCTCGACGCCGTCTAAGAAAAATACGAACTCGCCTCGGAGCTGCAGCACCAGATGGCGCCGGCTGTCGCGCGGCGTGAGCAGGAAATCGCCGCTTCCCGGCCCTGCGGAGAGTGAAATGCTATGGCGGCGCTCCAAGGCGCGGCGGTAGCTGCGAAAAAATTCCGCCGCCTCTTGGCGATTCTCCCAAGCCGTGATCCATGCCAGGCCGATTCCGTTGTCTTGTCGAAAGGCCAGCAGGCTGTCGCCGGCCCAGCCCTGTGCGGCGTCGGCGGCTTCGTCTCGCGACAGACTTCTACCGAGGAGAACTTGAGTCAGGAATTCTCCCAACGTCTCCTCCATGAGCTTGTTTTCGCCGAGCTGCCTGAGCAGGTTCCACGGAATAATCCTGACCGGCTCCTCCCGCTTTCCGTAGTACTTCTCGGGATGAAGAATCTGTTTGGTCGAGGCGGGAGGATTGGCGTAAAGACTGTTCACGCCCTCCCATCCCCGAGCGGAAAAAGCCCAGGTGACGAAGCGCATGCCCTCCATCGCCGAGAATACCGCCTGCCGGCGAAGGGGCTCCGGGAGATAGGCGAGATCCCTCTCGATCTGGGAGGCGGACCGGGAAGTGGCTTGCGCCGCGTCGAGGATTCTCTGCCTGTGGGTCCCGTAAGGTTCCTGAAGGAGCGCGAGGCTCGCGAGCACCGCGTCTCCCTTCCGGAGCGCGCGGAAGGCCAGTGCGGCGTCTTCCGTGGGCTTGCGCTTGAGTTTTTCGCCTAAGCGAAAATGCTGCTCTTGCAGCAGGCGTATCAAGCCATGCACTTGAACGAGCTGCCGGTTCGTCTCTCCATCCCGGCTTCCGGGAAAGGCGAGCAGCGGAGGTTCCGGTTTTGTTCCTTGCCGGGGCGCAAGCAGTGTTTTCTGTTGAGCATCAGGGAAGGCGCCCATCAGGGCCGTCTCCAGCTCGGCCAATGCCTTGGTAAAATCGGTCCCCTCCGGCAGCAGCCCCAGCCGGGCGAAGAGCGCGCCACGGAGATCGAGGCTCTCTCTTCCCTGTTCTTCGAGGATGGAGTTCTCAACCAGCGCCTGAATCTCCTTCGAGTCGCGCGCCGCTACAGCCACGTCTCGCTGAAAGGAGAGGCCTCGGATACGGGCCACCGCCTGTTTAAGCTCGTCGAATGACAGCGAGCGCGCCGTGGCGATAGAGCGCGGCTCCAGCAGCTGGCAGCCGAAGATGAGCGGCAGCGCGGCGAGCCAAAGCATGCGCGCAATGGATTTGATCCTTCGCGTCATTATTTCTCCATGATGATCACGGGGAATCCCTGCCCCGCCAACCGACGGGCTTCGTCCTCGGCCGCGCTGCGGTCGGAAAACGTTCCGACGCGCACGCGGTAGTAGGTGCCGTTCCGGGTTTCAAATGGAATGACGTTGATCTCCGACCGCTGGCCCACGGCTTTTCCCACCTGCTCCCTTACCTTCCTCGCGTTGTCGATATCCGCGAATGAGCCGAGTTGCAAGGTGTAATCCAGCCGTTCGCGGATGCGGTCCACCCGCTGAGGCCCGCCATCCAATACCTCGATGCGCACCGGGATCGTGCCGGGCCCGATCATGCCCAACGTTGTCGCGGCAGCGTAAGAGAGGTCGAGGATGCGCTCTTTAAGGAACGGGCCGCGGTCGTTGATCGCGACCTCGGTCGATTTGCCGTTTTCCAGGTTGGTCACCATGACTCTCGTACCCAGCGGCAGCGTTTGGTGAGCGGCGGTAAGCTCGTGCTGATCGTAGATGACGCCGCTCGCGGTCGCCCGGCCGTGAAAGCCTGGGCCGTACCATGACGCGATCCCGGCCTGCGTTACGCGCCCTTCGGATGGCGGAGGCAAACCGACTTTGCCGCGCGTCGGCGGAACGGAGCAGGCGATTAAGGAGACCAGGGCAAGAGTGAGCGTTCCCCAGGATAGGGCGGGCGTCTGAGTCATTAAGCACCGCATTATACAGAAACAGCGTGCGTGGGGAAAGGCCGATGGGGCTTCTTGCCCGCCGTTTACCCAAGAAATGGATTGTGGTAGCTTAGGGCAAAGAGAAGAGGGTTGGTTTGTATGTCCGGCCATTCCAAGTGGAGTTCGATCAAACATAAAAAAGCTGCCAAGGACCAGAAGCGTGGCAAGCTGTTCACCAAGCTGATCAAAGAGATCACGGTCGCCGCGCGCATGGGTGGCGGCGACATCAACGGCAATCCGCGCCTGCGGAGCGCGGTGCTGACGGCGAAGGGCGCCAGCATGCCCAACGACAATATCGATCGGGCGATCAAAAAGGGGACGGGCGAGCTTGAAGGGGTGACGTACGAAGAGGTGCAGTACGAAGGATACGGCCCCGGCGGTGCGGCGATCATGGTCCAGGTGCTGACCGACAACAAAAACCGCACCGTTCAAGAGATTCGCCGGCTGTTTGAAAAACATGGCGGAAATTTGGGCCAGACCGGCTGCGTGGCCTGGATGTTCGATAAGAAGGGGCTCATTACGGTCGAGAAATCGCAGGCGGAAGAGGATCGGCTCTTCAGTCTGGCGCTCGATGTCGGCGCCGAGGACGTGCGGGAAGAGGAGGGGATCTTCGAGATCCTCACCCAGCCGGAAGACTTCCATAAGGTGAGGGATGTTCTGGAGCGCGAGAAGATCGCCACGGCGACCGCGCAGGTGACGATGCTTCCCAAAAACACGGTGACGGTCGATGCGAAACATGCCGAGCAGATTTTGAAGCTCACCGAAGAGCTCGAAGACCACGACGACGTGCAGAGCGTGTCGGCCAACTTCGACATCCCGAACGAGTTTTTAGACAAGGCCAGTTGATGAGGATCGGGGCGCAGGGGAGTCAAGGCGGCGATCCGGCCGCAGAGCCCGAGCGGATTCTCGGCATCGACCCCGGCACGGTGGCGACCGGCTGGGGCGTGGTGGAAATGGTCGGCGGCTCGCTGGTTCACTGCGCCCATGGGACGATCAGCTCATCGCCCAGCCTGGCGCAGGCCGGCCGCCTGCAACGCATCCACCAGGGACTTCTGGAAGTGATCAAGCGACACGCGCCTGCGGGAGCGAGCCTGGAAAGAGTCTTCTTCGCCCGCAACGCCCAGAGCGCGCTCAAGCTCGGGCAGGCGCGCGGCATCGCCCTGCTGGCCGCGGCTGAGAGCGGAATCCCTGTCCACGAATACGCCTCCGCGGAGATAAAGCTTTCCGTCGTCGGCTACGGCCAGGCGAGCAAAGAGCAGGTGCAGAAAATGGTTGCCTCTCTCCTCGGCCTCCCGGAACCCATCCCGGCGGACGCCGCGGACGCGCTGGCGGCCGCAATCTGCTATCTTCATCAACGCGCCTTTCATGCCCGAGTGCAGGGCGCGCTGCCCGCGCCTGGACGAGAGGCGCGCCGGTGACCGGATTTCGCCGGCCATCGCGTATCGACGCATAACGAATCGATGAACAACGATTGACGAAATGATCGGCAAACTCAGCGGCACCCTCACGGACAAGGCCCCCACTGAAATCACCATCGACGTCGGCGGCGTCGGCTACCAGATTTTTATTCCGCTGAGCGTTTTTTACCGCCTGCCCGACGTCGGAACGCGAGTCAGCCTCTACACGCACACTCACGTTCGCGAAGACGCGCTGCAGCTCTTCGGCTTTCTCGGGCCGGAGGAAAAGCAGGTCTTTCTGCTGCTGAACGGCGTCTCCGGCATCGGGCCGAAGCTGGCGGTCAATATCCTTTCCGGCATCCCGGCGGAGGATCTCGCCAAGGCGCTGAAGGAGGGCGACCAGCCGCGCCTCCTCTCCATTCCCGGCGTGGGGAAGAAACTCGCCGAGCGCATGATCGTCGAATTGCGCGACAAGTTTCTCTCGCTGCCGGCGGCGGAAATCGCGCACCGGGACGGCACGCAGCTGACCCGGGACGCGGTGTCGGCGCTGGTCAACCTCGGCTATCGCCGCGCGGACGCGGAACAGAGCGTGCGCGAGATCGCGCGCAACGGCGAGGGCAGCCTGGGAGAAGTGCTGAAAGAGGCGCTCCGCAGGCTCAGTCAATGAAAAATGTAAATGGCAAAATGAAAAATGAAAAGTGAAGCTTTAAAATTTGCAATTTGCATTTTACACTTTGCATTTTGCACTTCGCGTTAACGATGGACCCCCGGCAGATCACGCCCAAGCAGACCGACGAGGACCTCAGTTACGAGGTGAATCTCCGGCCGCGCGGCTTCGACGAATACGTCGGCCAGGAGCAAGTCAAAGAAAATCTCAAAGTCGCCATCGCCGCGGCGCGCGGGCGCAAGGACGTGCTCGATCACATCCTGTTCCACGGCCCGCCGGGGCTGGGGAAAACCTCGCTCGCCTATATCGTCGCGCGCGAGATGGGCGTGAACATCAAGGCGACTTCCGGGCCGGTGGTGGAGCGGGCGGGGGATCTGGCCGCTCTGCTGACCAACCTGGAAGAGGGGGACATCCTCTTCATCGACGAGATCCACCGGCTCAACCACGTAGTCGAGGAAGTGCTCTATCCGGCGATGGAGGATTATCAGATCGACCTCATGATCGGCCAGGGGCCGTCGGCGCGGTCGATCAAGCTCGACCTCAAGCGATTCACGCTGGTCGGCGCAACCACCCGCTCCGGACTTCTCACCTCGCCGCTGCGCAACCGCTTCGGAGCGATCTTTCGCCTTGACTTCTACTCGACCGAGGCGCTGGCGCAGATTCTCAGCCGCTCGGCTGCCATCCTCGCCGTGACCGGAGATCGGGAGGGGATGGCGGAGATCGCCCGGCGCTCGCGCGGCACGCCCCGGATCGCCAACCGGCTGCTGCGCCGCGTGCGGGACTACGCGCAGGTGAAAGCCGCCGGCCGGATCACCAAAAAAGTAACCGAAGAGGCGCTCAAGATGTTGGAGGTCGATCCGATGGGGTTCGACAAAATGGACACGCTGCTGCTGCTCACGCTGATCGACAAGTTCGCCGGCGGTCCGGTGGGGGTGGAGACGCTCGCCGCGGCCATCGGCGAGGAGAAGGACACGATCGAGGATGTCTACGAGCCGTTTCTGATCCAGGCGGGTTTTCTCAACCGCACCTCGCGCGGCCGGGTGGCGACGCAGCTCGCCTATGAGCACTTCGGCCGCAAGCCGGGAGAGACCGCGAAGAAGCAGCCGACGCTGTTTTGAAAGACGTTCAAGGGTTCAAGGGTTCAAGGGAAAAAACATCCAATGCAAAATGCAAATTTCAAAATGCAAAGTGCAAAACCAAATAAGGACGGGCTCTTAACTTTTTCAATTTGCAATTTTCATTTTGCATTTTGCAATGCGCCGGAGGAGAGGGGATAAATGGGACCTCTTGGCAAGACCCTCATCGTTTTCGGGCTTGTGCTCGTGGCCGTGGGTATTGTCCTTTTCTTCGCGCCGAAGATCCCGTGGCTCGGCCGGTTGCCCGGCGATATTGTGATCCGGCGAGAGAGCTTCAGTTTCTATTTTCCCCTGGCGACCTGCCTCCTTATCAGCGCAATCTTAACCCTTGTTCTTTACCTGTTTCGACGGTAAAATCGCATAGTTTCACCGACGCGGCGCCGAGCTGCGCCGCTGCAAGGTATTTTCTTTGGACACGGATACGAATTTAGAAGGCAGCCTCAGGCTCGAAGAGGCGAAGAGGAGAAAGCGAGAGGGGAGGGTGATCCTCGTCACCACCCTGATGGTGGTGCTCTTTGCCTTTTTCGAGGCCGATCTTCCGGAAGTCTCGACCGAGTACTCGCTCACCAAAAACATCGGCTTCTTCCTCCTGCTCAATATCAACATCATCCTGCTCATCCTGCTCATCTTTCTCGTCGTCCGCAATCTGGTGAAACTCGTCTTTGAGCGGAAAAAACGCATTCTCGGCTCCCGGCTGCGGGTCCGCCTGGTGATCGCGTTCGTGGCGCTGTCGCTGGTTCCGACGCTGCTGCTGTTTGTGATCGCGGGCGGCATCGTGACCCGCTCTTTCGACCGGTGGTTCGACGTGCAGGTCGAAAACGCGCTGCAGGGGTCGTTGGAGATCGGGCAGGCGTACTATCAGAACTCCGCCAACAACGCGCTCTTTTACGCGCGCCAGTTAAGCCGGCGGCTGACCGAAGAGCGGCTGCTGGATTTTCGCCGGACGTCGGATATGAAAGAGTTCATCCAGTCCAAGCAAAAGGAGTACAACCTCGGAACCATTGAAATATTTTCCTCGAACCAACAGCTCCAGGTCGTGGCCTTTAACGAGCAGGTGCCGACCGGCGTCACGATCAAGCCCGACGGCGACTTCCTCACCCGGGCCCTGCGCGGCCTGGAAGTGACCAGCACGCAGGCGTTCGGCGAAGGAGACATCATTCGCGGCGGGGTGCCGGTCTACAGCGCCGACCGGAGAATCCTCGGCGTGGTCGTCGTCGATTACTTCGTGCCGAAGAGCATTACCAGCCGCGCGCTCCAGATATCGCGCTCCTATGAGCGGTACAAGCACGATACGGCCCTCAAGAAACCGATCAAGAACACGTATATTATGACTCTGCTCCTCATCACGCTGGTCATTATCTTTTCCGCGACCTGGTTCGGGTTTTACCTCGCCAAAGGCATCACCGTGCCGATTCAAAGGCTGGCGGAGGGAACCCATGAGGTCGCGCAAGGAAACTGGGACTACCGGATCGAGGCGAGCGGCGACGATGAGATCGGGACGCTGGTCGATTCTTTCAACCAGATGACGCGCGACTTGAAGCAGATCAACGCGGAGGTCGAGCGTAGGGGGCGCTATATGGAAACTTTGCTGGCCAACATCACGGCCGGCGTGGTCTCCATTGATCCGGCGGGAAAAATCACGACGATGAACAAAGAGGCCGCCCAGATGCTGGGGCTTCAGGCCGAGGAGGCGCTGGGAAAAAATTACGGCGAGGTCTTTCAACCGGACCACCTCCGCGTGATGAGCGAGATCATGGAGCAGGTCAAGGCGGGCGCCAGCGTGGAGCGCGAGGTCAGGATCCCGCTCCCCGACCAGATCCTTACGGCGATGGTGTCGGCGGCTACTTTGAAGGGTGAGGAAGACCACATCCTGGGCGTCATGGTTTTTCTCGAAGACATTACTCAGATCCAGAAAGTCCAGCGGATGGAGGCCTGGCGCGAGGTGGCGCGGCGCATCGCCCACGAGATCAAAAACCCCCTGACTCCGATCCAGCTCTCCGCCGAGCGGCTCAGAAGGCGTTACGCCAAGCTCCTGGAAGGGGATGGAGCGATTCTCGACAAGTGCACCTCGACGATCATCAAGCAGGTGGAGGAGCTCAAAAACCTGGTCAATGAGTTTTCCCAGTTCGCGCGCCTGCCCGCGGCGGAGCCCAGCCCGAACGATCTCAACGAGATAGTGAAGGAGGCGCTCTTTCTCTTTAAGGAAGGCCACAAGGGGATCAACTTTCAGTTTCACCAGCGCGAGCTGCCGTTGGTCGAGCTGGATCGCGACCAGATGAAGCGAGTGCTGATCAACCTCCTCGATAATGCGGTGGCCGCGGTGGCGGACAGAGGCGAGATCAAAATTTCGACTTCTTGCAATCCCTCTTCGGGGGTCGCCTTGCTCGAGGTGGCCGACGACGGCAGCGGCCTGGCGCCGGAGGTGCGGGCAAGGATTTTCGAGCCCTATTTTTCGACCAAAAAGGAAGGGACCGGCCTCGGCCTGGCCATCGTGGGCGCCATCGTGGCCGACCACCGCGGCCATATCCGCGTGCGTCCCAACGAGCCGAAGGGCACCCGGTTCATCATCGAGCTGCCCGTGCGCGAGTACACGAGCGTCGAAGATCGCAAACGGAAAGCCGTTTATTCGTAAGCTTGGACGTGACAACCTGGAGGTAGGGTGAGAGGCAAAGGCACAGACGCAGACAAAACAATCCTCGTGGTGGACGACGAGGCCGGTGTCCGCGAGTCGATTCGAGAGAGTCTGACGGACGAGGGCTATCGGGTCATCGACACGGCGGACGGAAGACGCGTCCTCGACCTGATCCGCAGCGAGCGTCCCCGGCTGGTACTGCTCGACATATGGATGCCCGAGGTGGACGGGATCGGGCTGCTCAAAGAGATCAAGAAGGCGGAGCCGGAGGTGCATGTCATCATGATCTCCGGCCACGGCAACATCCACACCGCGGTGACGGCCACCAAACTGGGGGCGTTCGACTTCATCGAAAAGCCCCTCTCGCTGGAGGGGCTGCTGTTGACCGTGCGTCGCGCTCTGGGCGAGCCTGCATCTGTCAAGGGGAACAGTAGCAAGTCAAAGGCGGTGAAGGCGAGGCGCTCTCGTCCGGGATCGTTGTTGCAACCCGATGCGGCGGGAGAGCTCAGACAGAAAACGCTCAAGAAGAGCGTGGTCTTCTCGGGGCAGGGTCTCCATTCCGGCATCAAGACGGGCGTGATGCTTCATCCTATGCCGCCCAACAGCGGCATCGTTTTCAGCGGCATCTCCGCCGACGTCACGGTTCCAGCGCGCCTGGATTACGTTGCCTCGACCGGCTACGCGACCTCGCTCAGCGGCAAGGGATTTGTCGTCGGCACGGTCGAGCATTTTTTGGCCGTTCTGCACAGCTACGGCATCGGCAATCTGCTGGTCAAGATGCAGGGCGAGATACCGATCATGGACGGCTCCGCGATCGAGTTCTGCCGCTTGATCGAAGAGGCCGGCATCGAAGAGCAGGACGAGGAATGGTCCGAGATCGTGATCGATCGCACGTATTCGGTCGGCGATGGCAACGGAGAATCTATTCGCGTGGAACCGGCTGCGACGTTCGGCGTGCGCTACATCCTGAACTATCCCCCGCCGGTGGGGATGCAGGAGCACACTTATATCTTCCACGGTCCCGAATCTTTCAAAGAAGAGATCGCGCCGGCGCGGACGTTCGGCTTTCTCAAAGACATCGAGCAGCTGGAAAAGCTGGGGCTGGTGAACGGGGGACGGCTGAGCAATTGCATCTTGATCGACAACGACCGCGTCATCAACACCGATCTCCGCTTCCCCGACGAGTTCGCCCGCCATAAGATCCTCGATATCATCGGCGACTTCTATCTCCTGGGGCGTCCGATCCGCGGCATGGTCACGGCCCGTATGACCGGCCACACGGATAATATCGCTCTGCTCAGGGAAGTCAGAAAGGGCATGGGGCTCTAAAGGACGACGCAGTGCAAAATGCAAAGTGCAAATTTTAAAGTGCAGAAAGGGAAGCGGGAGGCAATTTTGACTTTTGCATTTTGCAGTTTTCATTTTGCAATGTATTAGACTTATGGGTTCTTCACAGCAATTTTCCCGGCTCTTTACGGTCAACGAGGCCAACGATCTGCTGCCGGAGCTACGGCCGCTGGTCCAGCGCGTATTTCATCACCTGGAGGGGTTGCGGGCGAAGAGCGAGACGGTGATTCGCGGCGAGCGGCTCTCGCCGGACAGCCCGGAGCTGATGAAGCGGCTGCAAGAAGACACGGCGATCGCGCGCATGATCCTCGAAGTCAAAGGGCTGGTGGAAGAGATCAACAGCTACGGCTGCGTGTGCAAAGGGATCGAGGAAGGGCTGATCGACTTTCCCTGCCTGCTCGGCGACGAGATTATCTTTCTCTGCTGGCGCTACGACGAGGAAAGCGTGGCCCACTGGCACCGCATCGAAGACGGCTTTGCCGGGCGCAAGGCGCTGCTGGAGGCCGACGACGATTCTGGCGGCAACGTCTCCTACCACTAGCAGGCC